>JAICXG010000103.1 GCA_025980625.1 Chthoniobacterales bacterium | reverse complement strand
GTGTGGCTGAGGCTGATCCAAACCTTGTCGACTCCGCGTTCGTGAGCCATTTTCGCCGCCCCCCCGCTCAGCACGACGTACGGCTCGCCGCTTTCCTTCTTTTGCACATCGAGGTCGCGCCAGCCCATCGATTTTCCAATCCCCGTTCCGAATGCCTTCGAGATTGCTTCCTTCGCTGCAAACCGCGCCGCGAAATGGCGCGCCGGAAATTTCATCGATTGGGAATAGGCAATTTCACCTTCGGTAAAAACGCGGTGAAGAAAGCGCTCCCCGAAACGTTCGATCGAACTCTCGATCCGCGCGCAGTCGACCACATCAATCCCGATGCCAATGATGCTCATCCCGGATAATTGCGCATCAAAGCGAGCATTTCGACGACCGCATTCTCGATCCCGACGAAGAGTGCGCGCGAGATGATCGAGTGGCCGATGTTGAGTTCGGCAAGATGCGGAATTTTGTGGATGAGCGCGACGTTGCGGTAGTTGATGCCGTGACCGGCGTTCACTTGCAGCCCCAGGTTCGCCGCGCGCATCGCGGCGGTTTGCAGTCGGTTCAACTCCTGTTCCTGGATCTTTTCCGTGAAAGCGTTGGCGAGCGCGCCGGTATGCAATTCCACCATGTCGGCTTGGAGTGCGCGCGCCATCTCGACCTGTTCCGGCGCCGGATCGATAAAGAGGCTGACGCGAATCCCGGCGGCGTGGAACCGCTTCATCGTCGCCCGCAACTCCCGCTCGTGCCTAACGACATCAAGGCCGCCCTCGGTGGTAATTTCCTGACGCTGCTCCGGCACGAGACAGACCTCGTCGGGTTGCAAACGGAGCGCGAAATCAATGATCTCGGGCGTGTTGCCCATCTCAAGATTGAGCTTCGTCATGATGTTGGCGCGCAGCCGCTCGAGGTCGCGGTCCTGCATGTGGCGTCGATCGGCCCGCAAGTGGGCCACGATCCCGCGCGCCCCGGCGCGTTCACAAAGACTGGCCGCGACAATCGGGTCGGGTTCGGTGTTCTTCGAATCGGGCATCGTGGCGTAACGCGCCTGCCGGAGAGTCGCGACGTGATCGAGGTTAACGCCGAGGTGCAAGCTGGCCATTGCTTATAAAATGATGGTCACGGCAACACTTCGAACTGGCTCATCACGCGAAACATCTCGTAGCGTTCCTCGATCTCTTTACTCGTTAGGCAGCGGAGCCGGTTCAGACTGAAAGCCTCGACGCAAAAACTCGCCAGCACGCTGCCGAAAATCACCGCGCGACGCAGCCATGCGAAATCGATCTGTTTCGCGCCCTGCCCGGCAAGATAACCGGCCAGCCCGCCGGCAAACGTGTCGCCCGCTCCGGTTGGGTCGCGGATGTCCTCGAGCGGGTAGGCGCCACAGCTGAAAAAATCATCCGGCCCAAAAAGCAGTGCGCCGTGCTCACCTTTTTTCACCGCGACATATTTCGGACCCATCCGGCGAATCGCACGTCCGGCGCGGATCAGGCTGGTGTCGCCGGTGATCTCGCGCGCTTCGCTCTCGTTGAGGATGAGGAGATCGAGTCGGGGCAGAAGCGCGTCCAGATCCTTGCGCGTAGTTTGGATCCACAGATCCATCGTATCGGCGATAACGAACCGCGGCCGTCGCATTTGATTGAGCACGTGCGCCTGGAGCGACGGCGCGATATTGGCGAGCAAAACAAATTGCGTGTCCCGAAAATATTCCGGGAGTTGCGGCCGAAAATCTTCGAAAACATTGAGCGCAACCGATCGCGTCTCGCGTGTATTCAAATCCCACGCGTATTCTCCCGACCAGCGAAAGGTTTTTCCCGGGGCGCGCTGCACCCCGCCCGGGTCAATCTTGCGCGATTTCCAGAAGGCGAATTCTGATTCCGGAAAATCTTCGCCCACCACGCCAACGAGATTTACCGGCGAAAAAAAACTCGCGCCCACCGCGGCGTAGGATGCAGAACCGCCGAGCTGATCGGCGTGTTCTTCGACCGGCGTCTTGACGGTGTCGAGCGCGATGGAGCCAACGACGAGGACGGACATGAAGAGGTTGCGAGTTGTTACCTGAGAGTTGAGAGCAACGCTTTGGCTTCGCGCGTGGCCCTGGCAATATCGGCGTTTTGCAGAAGACCTGATACGATGACGACGCGAGTCGCGCCAGCGTCGAGCACGTCCGCCAGGTTGTTGAGCTTGATGCCGCCGATGCAAAAAATCGGTATCGGCACGAGTTGGCTCACGCGCCGGATATCCGCCATTCCAATCGGCTGGCAGGCCGGTTTTGTCGGCGTGGCGAAGAGCGGACCGAAACCGATGTAATCGGCGCCTTCCTTCACCGCCGCTCTTGCCTGGTCCAGGCTGTGCGTCGATTTCCCGATCCAGCAATCGCGCTCCACGATCTCGTGGGCGAGCGCGATCGGAAGGTCGTCCTGACCAAGATGCAAGCCCTCGACCGGAAGATCGCGCGCGATTTCGGCGTGATCGTTGATCACGAGTGGCACGCCGGCTTCGCTCGTTAGGCGGTGCAACTTGCTCGCGAGCCGGGCCAGCTCGCTCACGCTTTGTTCTTTGCCCCGCAACTGGATCACGTCCGCGCCGCCGCGAAGGAGCTGGCTCGCTGCCCGCTCCGCGTCGTTAGGCACGACGTAGCCGAGGTCGAGGATGGCATAGAGGCGCGCTTCGCCTAACGACTTCAGAGCCGGCGCGATCACTCGCGTAAACGCCCCTCAGAGGGTTTCAGCTCGAAGTTCTCCGAGTTCATGAACCGATCGACAAAGCCGGTGTCGTAATTGCCGTTGCGGAAATCGGTGTTGCGCATGATTGCGCTATGAAACGGAATGGTGGTTTTGATGCCGCCAATCAGGTATTCGCCCAAGGCGCGTCGCATCCGCTCGATCGTCGATTTCCGGGTCGCGCCGACCGCGATTAGCTTTGCGATCAGCGAATCATAATCCGGAGGAACCGTGTAGTTGGTGTAGGCGTGCGAATCGACCCGGATGCCGCGGCCGCCCGGCGCATAGTAGAAATCGATCCGCCCAGCGGAAGGCTGGAAATTGCGCGCCGGATCCTCGGCATTGATGCGACACTGGATCGCGTGAGAGCGCGGGAGCGGCTTCACGACGTGCGGCGAAAGTTTATTGCCGGCCGCAATGTGGATCTGCTCCTTCACCAGGTCGCAGCCATAGACTTCCTCCGTGATCGTGTGCTCGACCTGGATGCGCGTGTTCATCTCGATGAAGTAGTAGTGCCCTTTCTGGTCGACCAAAAATTCCATCGTGCCCGCGTTCACGTATCCGACCGATCGGGCGAGCTTGATCGCCGCCTGGCCCATGCGTTTCCGCTGCCCCGGCGTGAGCAGCAGCGAAGGACATTCCTCGATCACTTTTTGGTTGCGCCGCTGGATCGAGCAATCGCGCTCCCCGAGATGAACCGTTTCGCCGTGGCTATCGGCGACGATCTGAAACTCGATGTGATGCGGATTAATGATCAGTTTCTCGATGTAAACATCCGGAATGCCGAAAGCCTTTTCCGCTTCCATCCGCGCCCCGTGAAATCCCTGGACGAGGCTGACCTCGTTGTGCGCCGCGCGCATTCCGCGCCCGCCCCCGCCCGCAACCGCCTTGATCATCACCGGGAAGCCGATCCGCTTTGCCACCTTGATCGCTTCGTTCTCGTTCTCCACGATTCCATCGCTGCCGGGCGTCACCGGCACGCCCGCTTTGCGCGCCGCGTCCCGGGCGGCATTCTTGTCCCCCATCGCTCGCATGGCGGAAGCGGGCGGACCGATGAATTTGATTTTGCAGCTCTCACAGACTTCCGCGAAATGCGCGTTCTCGGCGAGAAATCCGTAACCCGGATGAATCGCGTCCACATCGCCCACTTCGGCCGCGCTCATGATCCGGTCGATCTTCAAATAACTTTCCGAGCTGGGCGGCGGACCGATGCAGATGGCTTCGTCGGCGAGCTGGACGTGAAGAGAATCGACGTCAGCCTCCGAGTAAACCGCAAGGGTGCGAATGCCAAGCTCCTTGCAGGCGCGGATCACGCGGAGGGCGATTTCTCCGCGATTGGCGATGAGGATTTTTTCGAACATTCTTAGTTCAACCAAGACGAAGCGAAGCGCAGTCGAGGGATCCGGTCGTGCCACCTGTAAGGTAACAAACGCAGTCGAGGCAAGCTCCCAGCCACTGACGAAATGCCCTGTTTTGCAGCGCCAGCTTCAAGTTAACTTCCACGGGATTCCTCGACTTCGCTGCCCTCCGCTCGGAATAACTCCCGCCCCTAACGAACTCGGAATAACGCCTGGCCGAACTGAACCGGCTTCCCATTTTCCGCCACGACTTCGGCGATGACACCGCTCGTCTCGGCCTTGATTTCGTTCATCACTTTCATCGCTTCGATGATGCAGACCACCGTCTCTTCGGTCACTTCCTGCCCGATCTCGACAAACGATGGCGACTCCGGCGAGGCTCCCCGATAAAAGGTGCCGACCATCGGCGAAGTGATTTCTTTGGTCGCCGCGACCGGCGCCGCGACCGGCGCTTCGCTCTTCGGCTCGACGAGATGGGCCGGTTGCGCGGCGGCCGTCGGCGCGGCGATGAATTGCGGGACAGGCGCGGCGATTACTTTTTGCTCGGCGGCGCCTTTTTGCAGTTTCAGCCGGAATCCATCCTTCTCCATCTCAAAGACGGAAAGGTCGTTTTTTTTCATCAGATCGATGATGGCTTTGATGTCTTTGAGTTCCAAAAGGCGCTTCCTTTCCGCGGTGATGAGAACGTTAGGTAAAGCGGTTTTAATCGCGGGGTCAAGCTGTGCCTCCTCCCGCGCTCAGGCGACGGCAAGCAGTCGATCGTTGATGATACGACCGTCGCGCAGCTCGATTTGCCGGGCCGCGGCCGCCGCCACTTCCGCGCTGTGCGTGACCAGGATCAAGGTCGTGAGTTGTTCCCGCGCGATCTGCTCGAGCAACGCGATCACTCGCTCCGCCGAGGCGGTATCGAGATTCCCGGTCGGCTCATCTGCAATCAGGAGCGAGGGGTGATGGACAAGCGCGCGGGCGATCGCGGTGCGCTGCTGTTCGCCACCGCTCAGCTGATGGACAAAGTGCGAAGCACGATTCGTTAGGCCGACGAGCCGGAGAAGTTCTCCGGCGCGAGCGGCAGCTTCCTCCGGCGCAATGCCCTGGAGGAGCAACGGCAGGCTCACATTTTCGAGGGCGTTCATTGTCGGCAGGAGATTAAAGAATTGAAAAACCAGCCCGAGTTGCCGGCGCCGGAAATTGGTGAGCGCGGCGTCGTCTGCTGTCGTTAGGCTGAGGCCATCGACCACAATCTCGCCCGCGGTCGGTCGATCGAGTCCGGCGATCAGATGCATAAGCGTGCTTTTGCCGCAGCCGCTCGGCCCGACGACCGCGACAAATTCGTGAGGCGCGATCGCCAGCGAAACATCCTCGAGCGCGTGGACCGAACGTTCGCCCGCCTTGTAATAGCGACTAACGTTGCGCAGAGAAATCATGACCGCGCCTGCTCATTCATCTACGACCGTAGCGCGCGCAAGGACGCCGCCAAAATTCCGCCTCGTCGCGGAAACCGATGACTACCTCGTGGTCGACAAGCCGCCGTTCCTTCTCATTCACCCGACCAAACCGGACGGCACGCCGACGCTCTGGGCGGCGCTGCGCGAGCTGCTCGCGTTCGAACTCGTGAACGGCGGCCAGGTTTCGATCGTGAACCGGCTCGATCGCGAAACGAGCGGACTCGTCCTGATCGCGAAAAATCTGCCGAGCGCGCGCCGGTTCGGCCGCGCGATGGAACGGCGCGAGATCGAAAAGGAATATCTCGCGATCGTGTTTGGCTGGCCGGAATGGGAGACGACGACGGTCGACGCTCCGCTCACGCGCCAGGGCGAATTCGCCCCCTCGCGCATCTGGCTCAAGCAAATGATCCACGAATGCGGCGCGCCGGCGGTAACGGAGTTCCGGGTCGTGCGGCGGTTCGTTAGGCCAAACCACCCGGCGCGCTGGTTCGCGATTGTCAGGGCCATCCCCCGCACCGGACGGACACATCAGATTCGGGTGCATCTCGCGCATCTCGGGCACCCCATCATCGGCGATAAAATTTATGGGCCTAACGAAAAGCTTTATCTTCAGTTTATTGAAACCGGTTGGACGGCAGAATTGGAGCGAGAGCTTCTCCTTCCGCGTCACGCGCTCCATTCCGCCCGGCTCCGTCTGAGGGATGAATTCGATTGGCAGAGGGACCTGCCGGAGGACCTGCAATCGTGGATCGACGGCTCTGCTCGCTCGTCGTGATCGCGATCGTAGCCGATCTACTTTGTCGTCACCTTTAAATTTAAAATCCGGATGCGCGCCGGACCCATCTGGTGGTCAGTCGCGAGGGTCAGGCCGCCGGATTTTTCGTATCCCGTCCAAGTGGCGCGCATCGATTTGCCGGGTTCCGGCATGTAATCCCAGGCGGTCACCAGCTTCGTCGTGGGATCGATGTAGAGATTGTACTGATCGTTAGGCGTGAGCCCAACCTTGCCGAAGCTCAGGTGCAGGACGTCGCGTTTCGCGCCGTCGATTTCCTTCGTTCCTTCGTCGGAGAGATTCACCCCCGCATCCTTCAGCTTCAATGGCGCGAGCAGCCAATAGGAATCATTTACCCAGCGCGCGTAGGCCGTCTTCGCGTCTTCATCCGCCGCGGGATTCATCAGATTGACCGTCACGTCCTTGCCTTTCCATTTCACGCGGTCGGTCCACGCCGCCACATCCCAGTGATGCTCGACCGAGGCCACGGTCTTGCCCTCTTTCTCCACCGCAAAGGTAAAGTCGATCGTCTTCACCTCGGGCCAATTTGCAGCACCGGCCGCTTTCCAAACCGCGTCGGCAAGTTGCCGCGCCGAAGCATCATCTGCCGCCGTGACTTTGGCGGTGGCCAGGAGGGCAGCTAAAGAAAAAAGAGCGCAGATTGTTTTCATCCCGCGAGAATGCCTCTTCGGCCCTTGCGTTGCAATCACGGGCACTCGCAAATATCGTTGCGCCTTTTCATGCGAATCCTGCGACTGCTGGTCTGGCTGGTCCTTTGCGCGTTGGCTTGCGCGGGCAGGCACGCAATTGCGGGCGAGAATGAGAGCCGCCCCGCGCCGGCTGCAATCGCCTCTGCCACAGATTTTGAGCCGCCGCATCTCGAGTTCGCGACCGAGAGCGCTTATCTGCTCGGCTTCATCGGCAATCCAAACAGCTACGAAATCGGCGCGCAATTTTTTACCGGCCGGCTGCGCTGGGGAGTGAATCGGAATGACGCGAGCATCTTTCGCGGCTACAACCAAGTCTACTTTCTCGCCATGGCCGAGCCGATTTTCCGCGGCCCGGAAACGCATTACTTCGGAATTTCGGCCGGGTTTCGGCACGTCTTCGTTAGGCCGGGCTGGCGCTTGCAGCCTTATGCCTCGGGCGGCATCGGCCTCGGCTGGATCGATTCGCACGCCGATGTCTTCGGCGCGCAGGGCCAGGATTTCACCTTTAATATTCTGACCCAGGTGGGCGTCGATTACCTCGTGAACGACCACTGGAAATTCAACATCGGCGCGCTCTACCAGCATCTCTCCAACGGCGGCCAAACCGATCCCAACCCAAGCCTCAACCTGATCGGGCCGCAGATCGGCGTGACCTACTCGTTTTGATGAACAAGTGGTTCCTGCTTCTGTTCCTAATCTTCTGCGGAATGAGAATGAGCAGGATCAGGAGCGAGAGTTTGGATGAATCCGCCTAACGAAAACGTTCTCGTCGTTCGGCGTCGTCTGTTCGACGAGCTCGGCAGCTTCCAGGGGCTTAATTTTGAACCGCGACGCTACCTCGATGCGATGCTCGCCCGCGGGAACAATTACTTCCTCGCCCGGCCAGCGGCCGAGAACGATCCCAGCCACAAACAGATCATTCCCTACGTCATCCTCGCCTGCGGTGACCGCGTGCTCCATTACGTCCGCGGGAAAAAGGCCGGCGAGCAGCGACTCGTCGCCAAAGGCTCGATCGGCATCGGCGGCCATATGAATGACGAGGACGAATCGCTTTTCGCCTGGGACGAAGCCGCCTATCGCGCCGGGGTTGAACGCGAGGTGAACGAAGAAGTGCAGATCGATACGCCGTTCGAGGACCGCATTGTCGCGCTCCTCAACGACGACACGACCGAAGTCGGGCGCGTCCACCTCGGCGTCGTGCACGTTTTCCGGCTGCACGAAGCGAAGGTCCAGAAGCGCGAGGCGATGATCACGACGCTCGCTTTCCTGAGCAAAGCCGAGCTCGAAGAGCGGCGGAAAAATCTCGAAACCTGGTCGCAAATTTGTCTCGACCAGCTCGAGCGCTTGCTTGCCTAACGACACGAATCGCTTCTTCTCTGCGAAACGCCGCAGGCATTTTGGGCGGCGGCTCAGATCGTCTCGCACGAACAGCTCCACAGTTCGGGATCAAGCTCACGCTTCGCCCGCTCAGCCAGGCTTCGCGCGAGATTCGCCTCTCGCAGCACCGCGAAAATCGTCGAACCCGAACCGGAGAGAAGCGCCGCCGCAACTTCCGGTTGTTGTCGCAACCAGCTCTTCATCAACGCGAGAAAAAAGTGCTTCTCGAAAACCGGCCGTTCCAGATCATTTTCCAAAACGAGATTGCCGAGCTTGAGCGGCGCGTAATCGACCCCCGCCAGTTCGCACGAATTGACCCAATCCCGATAAGCCGATGCGGTCGCGACGCCGAAATCCGGTTTCAAGAGCAGGAGCGCGAGTTTCGGCAGATTCGCAACTGGCTCGACGTTTTCGCCGCGCCCGCGACAGCGCGCCGCCGAGGAGGCAAGAAAAAACGGAACGTCCGAACCAATCTCGGCCGCGATTGTCGTTAGGCGGACAAATGAAAGAGGGGCGCCGTGCAGTTCATTCAGGCCGCGCAGCGTGCTGGCGGCGTCGCTGCTTCCCCCTCCGAGTCCGGCGCCTTGCGGAATCTTTTTTTGCAATGTGATTCGCACTTTTGGCTCGGCCTCGATCTCGGAGAAAAAGCGGCGAGCTGCCCTAACGACCAAATTCTCCTCACCCAGAGGCACAGTCTGGTCGTCACACGAGAAGGCGATCCCGGTTCCCGATTCGTTAGGCTCTATCGTCAGCTCGTCGTGAAGCGAGATCGGCGTCATGAGCGTGTCGATCTCGTGAAAGCCGCCCTCGCGCCGGCGCAGGATCTTGAGTGACAAATTGATCTTCGCGGGCGCGAAAAGCTGCATACCTTCCCGCAACCCTGTGTGGTAGCGCATGAACTGGCAAGCCGCTGAAAACGATCCACGCCGACGCATCATCGTGGCGCTCGACCTGCCTTCGCGCGGGGCAGCGCTCGCGCTCGCCCGCCAGCTCGCGCCACATCCCGGTCTCTTCAAGGTCGGGCTGCAACTCTACACCGCCGCCGGACCCGAGGTCGTCCGCGCGCTGCGCGATCTCGGCGGCCGCGTGTTTCTCGATCTCAAGCTGCACGACATTCCAAACACGGTGGCGCGCGCGGTCGAGAGCGCTCATTCGTTAGGGGTGGAAATGCTCACGCTTCACCTGAGCGGCGGACGGGCCATGATCGCCGCCGCCGTCGCCGCGAGGGTCTCGGAAATGTTGCTTCTTGGCGTCACT
>JAICXG010000337.1 GCA_025980625.1 Chthoniobacterales bacterium | reverse complement strand
TTAAAAGGCGATCTGAGCGGCATCGAGAAAGCGATCCGGCTCAGTCGCGCAATGATGCGCAACATCCGGCAAAATTTGTTCTTCGCGTTTATTTACAACGCACTCGGCATCCCGATCGCCGCCGGCGTGCTTTATCCTTTCTTCGGCATCCTGCTCAGCCCGATCATCGCCGGGGCCGCGATGTCCTTCTCGTCAGTCAGCGTGATCGCCAACGCGCTGCGTTTGCGAACCGTGCGTCTTTGATAAAGAAACTCTCACGAATCGGAACTCGCGGCGGCGAAATTAAACGCTATTTTTCCCTCGCAAACGCCGGCATAGCTCAGTTGGTAGAGCAGCTGATTTGTAATCAGCAGGTCATCGGTTCGAGCCCGATTGCCGGCTCGGCGCCTGCGCCGCACGGGCGTTTGGGCGCAAGTTCCCTTTGAAACGGTCGCCGCTCGGAGCCCGGTTCTCTTGGGTTATATTCGTTAGGGGGAAAGCCATTCCGAACTGCACTTCTTCAGCGGCCGATCAATCTCTCGCGCAATCCGGAGTGACGAAGCGTCCGCCGCGAAATTGCCGCGCGCAGGACCGCCTCGTTAGACCAAAGCGTGACCGCTTCCCGGGCGCGAGTGATGGCTGTGTAGAGTAGTTCGCGCGTGAGCAGGGGGTTGTCCTTTTCCGGCAGGATGAAAAGAAGGCGCGCAAACTCCGAGCCCTGGCTTTTGTGCACGGTGATGGCAAAGGCGGTTTCGTGCGCCGGGAGACGCGAAGGGAGAACGCGACGCACCCTGCCTTCGCCGGAGAGGAAAAAGGCACGCAACTCGCCGCCCGAGAGCGGGTCGGGAAGGATGATGCCGCTGTCGCCATTGAAGAGCGAGAGGTTGTAATCGTTCTGCGTGATCATGAGCGGCTGACCGCGATACCAACCGCGGCGCGCGACGAGCAAACCGGCATCGGCCAGAATCTCCTCCGCGATCGCGTTCAGGTTTTCGACTCCGAATGGCCCATGGCGCAGCGCGCCGAGAATCCGAAACTGCTGCAAGCGCAGCAGCGCCTCCCGCGGTTCGGCAGCTTCCAGATAACCGCGAAAACCGGCGACGATTCGCTCGCGCAAAGCCGGCACAAGCCTGCTTGTGGCGGGCAGCGGTTGCCATTCGATCTCGCTCTGCGCCTTCTCCTGCAAAGCTGCGAGCGCGGCCTCGACGTCGCCCGAATTGATCGCGCTGCTCACCCGGTAAATGCCGCCGGTTTCCGCGAAACGATAATTTCGGCGCAGCGCCACGACCGTTCCGTGGAGCTGTTCGCCCGGGGCGGCTGCTTCCGCGGCCGCGCAAATGTCCGCCAGCACATTGCCCGCTTCGACGGAGGCGAGCTGATCGCGATCGCCGAGCAGGACCAGCCGCGCGTCGTTAGGCACAGCCGCCACCAGCTTTGCCATGAGGGCGAGATCGACCATCGAGGCCTCGTCCACGATTACGAGGTCGGCGTTCAGCGGGCACTTGGCATTGTGCCGGAAATAGGGCGAGCCGGGCAGGTAACCGAGCAATCGGTGAATGGTCGTGGCCTCGTAGTTCTCACGCACAGCGCGCGCCGCTTCCGTCAGGCGCGCGGCCGCCTTGCCCGTCGGCGCGGCGAGGGCGACCCGCAGTTTCTCGCCGCCCGGCTCTTCGCGCAGGAGCTGAAGAATTTGCATGACGGTTCGAGTCTTACCTGTCCCGGGTCCGCCGGTGATCACGGTGAAGAAATTTGTCACCGCTTTCTCCGCGGCGACTTTCTGGAGGTCGGTTTTGTCGTTAGGCGCAGGTTGCGTATTCTGCGCTCCGGCCCGCGCCAGAATGGTCGCGGCGAGCTGCTGCTCATATTCCCAGTAGCGACGCAGATAAACGCGGTCATGATCGTCGAGCACCAGCGGGGTGAACGCTCCCGGCGCGCCGACGACTTTGCTCGCGCGCAGATTCTTCCGCAGGGTAGCCGCTCCCGCGGCGACTCCGGCAGTGGCGATCTCGCCTAACGAAACACAAATATGACCCTGGGCGCGGGCGCGGCTGGCGCACATCGCCGCGAGTTGCGCCTCGGGCGCGCAGCCGCCGGCGAGCCGTGCGATCAAGTCGCCGAACTGCCGATCGAGCGCGCTGAAATCTCCTTCTCTCTTCATCTGCCAAACATCGCGCTGAGCTTCTCGACAAAGGCGCGCTCGAGCGGCTGAAAATAAACACCGTTCTCCGGCCGGGCCGGATCGATCCCACGCAGGAAAACGTAAAATGCGCCGCCAAAATGCTGATCAAAGTCGTAGCCTGGCTTTCGCACCCGCAGATAGCGATGCAGCGCCACGCTGTAGAGGCAAAGCTGGAGAGTGTAAAGGTTGCGCTGCATTTCCGCCTCGACCGTCGCGGCCTGATAGGCCCGGCTGGTTGCGCCGAGCCAGTTCGATTTCCAATCGGCAAAATAGAAGCGGCCGCCGTGCTCGAAAACGAGGTCGATAAAACCGTTCATGAACCCGTTGACCAACTGAAACTGGAGGCGCTCGAGGCGGAGCGAGAGGTTCTCGGTCGCGAAAAACTTGGCCAGGCTGGTGGTCGTGACAGAATTGACCGAAAAGGCGAACTCCAGTTCGGCAATCCTTGATTCGTTAGGCACGTCTGCCAATTTGAAACGATCG
>JAICXG010000285.1 GCA_025980625.1 Chthoniobacterales bacterium | reverse complement strand
CTCGACCTCAAAATGCAGAACCTCGAAGCGGCGGCAACGCACCAACTTCAACCCGCCACGATTACGGTCGCGGCGCGGCTGCGGAACCGCCAGCTGACCGTCAACGGAACCATCACCCAGCCAAAGATCGAGCCGGTCCAGGTCAGCGCGCGCTTGCCGCTGAATGTCTCGGACGTGATCGCCGCGCACAGGGTCCCGCCACAGACGCCGCTCCAGGCGAAAATCCAGATGCCGCGCAGCTCGATCAATTTCGTGCGGGAATTTGTTCCCGCCCTCCGCCAGCTCGATGGCAGCGCCGCGTTCAACGTGAACGTCGACGGCACGGTCGCGCAGCCGGCTCTGAGCGGCGCCGCCGAGATGCACATTAATGTCGCCCGCTTCGATAACCCAACTCTGCCGGCGCTGCAGGATTTCGATGGCCAACTCAGCTTCCGCAACAACGAGCTACGTATCGGTCGCTTCGGCGGTAATCTCGCGGGCGGGCCATTCACTGTCTCCGGCGCGATCCGTTTTTCCAGCCTAACGAATATAACTCTCGATCTCCGGCTTAAGGCCAACAGCATTCTGGTCGCGCGCAATGATAACCTGACTGCGCGCGTCGACGCCGATATTGCCGTGCGCGGTCCGCTCACGAGCGCGACTGTGAGCGGTCAGGTCCTGACGACGAACAGCCGCTTTTTTAAAAACATAGATATCATTCCGATCGCCTTGCCGGGCCGCCCGGCGCCGCACCCTGAGCCGCCTTCGGCCGCGCCGACCTTGTCGTTCCCCAACCCGCCGCTGCGCGATTGGAAGTTCGACATTACGATTAAAAGCAAGGAGCCATTCCTAATCCGCGGCAATCTCGCGACCGGCAGCGCGATTATTGACATGAAAGTTGCGGGCACCGGTTTGCACCCGAAATTGCAAGGCCAGGTGCGGTTGCAGAACTTCGACGCCACACTTCCCTTCAGCACTCTCACGATCACGCTCGGCTTCATCTACTTTAACCCCGACGACCCGCTCAATCCGCGGCTCGAGTTACAGGGCACATCGCTCATCCGGGACTACACAATTCATGTCTATGTTTACGGGACAGCTAATGCGCCGCAGGCTGTCTTTAGCAGCGAGCCGCCGCTTCCGCAGGAGGAAATCATTTCGCTCCTCGCCACCGGCACGACGCGGGAGGAGTTGGCGGGCGGCAACGTCCTCGCCAGCCGGGCGGCCATCCTTCTCGTGAAACAGCTCTACCGCAAGATTTTCAAGAAGGGCGCGCAGCCCGAGCAGAACGATAACTCTTTCTTCAGCCGGCTCGACGTCCAGTTTGGCGAGACCGATCCGCGCACCGGCGAACAAACCGCCACCGCGCGCTACAAAGTGAGTGATAACGTAGTTTTGATCGGTGATCTGGGAGTGCAGGGCAGCTTTCGCGGGCTCGTCAAATATCTCATCCGTTTTCGTTAGGCGATGCAAGCAAGAAGAGAACAGGTAAAACTCATTGTCAGTCTAACCCTCTGCGCTGGCCTAACCATTGAAACTCTGTCCGCCCAGACCGCGGTCCAGTTACCCAAACAAAAGCAGCAGGAGGAGGAGCGAAAGGAGACGGCGAAACACGAGGAGAAAGTGGCGCAAAGCACCAACATCGTCGAGATCGCCGGGAATCACGCTTTTAGCGACAAGCAATTGCGCACGCAACTTAAGGAGCAAATCGCCTTCATCGTGACAAACGGTCTGACGAGCGCGCGAGCCGATGACGCGGCTTTCTTTCTCGAGCTCTTCTACCGTAACCACGGTTTTGCCAAGGTCGACGTAACTTACAACATCCTTTCCGCCACCCGCTTTCGGCTCAATGTCGCAGAAGGGCCGCTCGTTCACCTCAAGGAGGTGGTGTTTCTCGGCAATTATCGTGTTTCAGCCGACCGCCTCTATGGTTATGTCGCTGGCCCAACCCGCGAACGGGGGAACCCCGGCGGGCTGCTCCCCTTCGTCCCGCGAGACCTCGATGAGGGTGCAAACCTGGTGCAGCGTTTTTACATTTCCGAGGGTTACATCAACTGCCTGGTCGATCCGCCGACTTACAAGTATGTCCAACCGGACCTTGTCACCGCGCACATTGTCGTCCACGAAGGGGAGCAGTATTTCTTTGGCAACGTCAACTTCGTCGGGCCGACGATTTACGATCCACTCACCTTGCGCGGTCAGCTGATCGATCTCCTCAAACAGCCTTACACGGAAGCACGGTTGATGGATATCCCGCGCCGGCTTCAGGCTTACTATAAGACTCGCGGGTATTACAACGTGAAGGTGGATGCGCTCGGTGATCCTTCGCTCGCCCTTCATGGTCACGTGCCGGTCCGGGTCACAATTGAGCCGGGCCAGGTTTACTACTTCGATGGCGTCACCGTCACTGGCACCCGGCAGTTACGGCCGAGCTATGTCATCAATCGTTTCAAGAAGCTTCGCGGTCGACCCTACAGCCCGGAGACGCTCGACAAGAAATTTCGCGAGATGATGCGGACGGGGCTGTTTAACATTCTTCAGGTGAAACCGACGCCGGTGGACGGGAACCGCCTGCGGCTGGATGTCAACCTCGAGGAAGCCAAGCCACAGGAGTTTGGTCTATCGCTCGGTTACGGTTCCTTTGATGGTGCAATCGTTGGCGCGTCTTATACGAATCGCGATCTTTTCGGCTACGGCCGCCCCATCATCACATCGGTCGAATGGTCGCAGCGCGGTTACAAAGGCGACTTTGTCTATGAGGATCCTTACCTTTTCAATACCAGCGTCGGCTTCAAGTTTCGTCTCTCGGCCTTGACCTACGATTTCGACGGTTATTCCAAATTTGAGCTCGGCGGGAACGTGACTTTTAGCCGCAAGTTTGGCGATAACTATTCGGCCGGCCTTGTCTTCAGCGAGAGACATGTCGACATCACTGATGCTTCGATCAAGCCTCAGTTCCTTGGCCGCACTTCTTATTACATCAGCTCGGTTGGATTCACTCAGACACTTGACCTGCGCAAGAACCCGATCGTCGCGCCGCGCGGTTTGGTCTTGGACAATACCGCCGAGCTGGCCTCAAGCGCGATTGGGAGCAACATCGATCTGCTGCGCGCGACCGGCCGGATGACGTGGTATTACTCTTTCGCGCCGGAGCAACCGGAGCTTTACGGGGTTAACCTGCAAAAATCGGCGCCGCAAAAATGGTTCGAGCGGACGAGCTTTGCCTTTGGTGGGCGTGCCGGGATTGTCTATCCGCTCGACACCGCCGGCACGACCGCGGCTCTCGCCATCCCGATCGACGAGCGCTTCTTCATCGGCGGCAGCACGAGCGTGCGCAGCTTTGGCGAGCGCGACCTCGGACCGCATGACCTGCGCGGTAATCCGGTCGGCGGCGAGTACTACACGATCTTCAACGCCGAATACACTTTCCCGATCTGGCACGATTTGTTAGGCGCGGTTTTCGTCGATGCCGGCAACCTCTTGCGCGACGCGCGTCAACCCAGCCTCAATGATATGCGTTATGCGGTCGGGGCCGGTCTGCGCTACAACCTGCCGATCGGCCCGATTCGGCTCGATTACGGAGTAAATCCCAGCCCGCGCGCGAACGAGGATTTCGGCGCGTTTCATTTCAGCTTCGG
>JAICXG010000134.1 GCA_025980625.1 Chthoniobacterales bacterium | reverse complement strand
CGTGTTCTGCGCATCCTTGCCGTTGATCTCTTTCGGGCGCAGGTCGACCAGCATGAGATGATTGTCCGTCCCGCCCGAGACGATACGGAAACCGTGCTTCGCCACGCCCGCCGCCAGCGCTTTGGCGTTCAACACGACCTGATGCTGATATTCGCGAAATTGCGGCTGAAGCGCTTCCTGAAAACAGACCGCCTTGGCCGCGATCACATGCATGAGCGGTCCGCCCTGCACGCCGGGGAAAACCGAAGCGTCGATCGCCTTGGCAAATTTCTCCTGGCAAAGCACGATCCCGCCGCGCGGGCCACGCAGACTTTTGTGCGTCGTAGTCGTGACGAAATGCGCGTGCGGCACGGGACTCGGATGTTCGCCGCCCGCGACCAATCCCGCGATATGCGCCATGTCGATGAAGAGCAGCGCCTCAACCGAGTCGGCGATCTGCCGAAGCCGCGCAAAATCGAAAAAACGCGGATAAGCCGATGCGCCCGCCGTGATCATGGCGGGGCGCACTTCCTCGGCCAGTTTGGCGAGCGCGTCATAATCGATCTGCTCGGTCTCCGGGCTGACGCCGTACTGCGTCACTTCGTAAAGTTTGCCGGAGAAATTCGCCGGGTGGCCGTGGGTAAGGTGGCCGCCGTGGGCGAGGTTCATCGTGAGGATGCGATCGCCCGGTTTGAGCACGGAAAAATAAACCGCCATGTTGGCCTGGGCGCCGCTGTGCGGCTGGACATTAACGTGTTCCGCGTCAAAAATTTTCTTCGCCCGATCGATCGCCAATTGCTCGACGACATCGACGTTTTCGCAGCCGCCGTACCAGCGTTTTCCCGGATAACCCTCGGCATATTTATTCGTTAGGCACGAGCCCTGTGCCGCCATCACCGCGCGGCTGGTGAAATTCTCCGAGGCAATCAGCTCGATGTTCTCGCGCTGCCGGCGTTCCTCGGCGCAGATCGCATCGAAGATCTCCGGATCGACCTGGCGGAGCGATTTGCCTAACGAGTCCAGGATCTCGTCGCCGGCTTCGGATTCAAAAGGATGAGCCATGGTTTCCAAACCGGAGCGCGGCGCTCCACTCCCGTGCCCGTGGCGAGGGACGGCAAGTTCGGTTTGTTCGACAAAGGCAAGCACGCTCGGCAAAGCCTTGTCAATGCAATCGGCGCATTCTTCATAAATATCGCGGCCCATCCCGATCGGGTCGGGCAGGTCGCGCCAGGAGGTCGAGCCCGGCTCTTCAAATTCGCGCAGCAGGAAGGTCTTCTCGGCGCTCTCCGGGAAGAGGAGATGGATCGTCTCGAGGTGGGAGCCGGTCATGGCAAAGATATGCGTCGCGCGCTCGATCAGTGTGGCGGTGAGCGGCTGGCTGCGAAAACCCGAGATGTCGATGCCGCGTTTGCGACAAACGTCGATCGCATGCACGCTCGGCGGCTGACCGCGCACGGCATGCACACCGGCGGCGTCGGCCGTGATGTCCTTGCGATTGCAGAGCAAACGGCGGAAAAGTCCCAGAGCCATGGGACTGCGGCAAATGTTGCCGGTACAGACAAAAAGGACGTTTTTCACAATGCGGGACGGCCCGGCGGAAGGCCAGCGGCAAGGTAGGATTAATCGTTCTCAAGTCAACGCAGCCGGGGGTCGCGCCGCCTCGAAATGAGCGCCCTTCCGGAGTTGCCTAACGACGCTTGGAAAAGCTTGTCGCACTGGAAAGCGATTCGTTACCGGCTCGAATGGCTCGGGGTGCGATTGCTTGCTTTCTTGATCCCGCAATTGCCGCGGCGGGGCGCCGTCCAACTCGGGCGGATTGCCGGCGCTCTCGCGGCGCATCTCGATCGTGAAGGCCGGCGGGTCGCGCTCAGCAATCTCGAAGTGGTTTTCGGGGCGCGTTATTCCGCGGCGGAGCGGGCTCGGATCACGCGCCAATCCTATCAGCAATTTGCCAGCACGATGATCGATCTTTTTTGGAACCCGCGAATCAATGCTGACAATTGGCCTGACTTCATCGAGTTCGCCGGCTGGGCTGAGTTTGCCCGCACGGTTGGCCCGGCCGGTCCCTGCATTATCGCCGCCTGCCACTACGGCAACTTCGAGTGGTTCAGCCTGGCCGCGGCCTACAAAGGTCTGGTCGCAACGATCGTTTCGCAGCAATTCAGGAATCCGCTCCTCGACCCGATCTTCAACCGGTTGCGCGAACAATCGGGGCATCACTTTGTCCAGCGCGAAGGGGCGATCGTCAGGCTCTACAAGACGCTCCGGCGCAACGGCACCGCGGCGATTCTCGTCGATCTCACCTTGCACCCGCGGCAGCCCGCGGTGGTGATCGACGTGCTCGGGATGAAGACATCGGTCACCTACGCCCATGCCTGGCTTCATCGCCGCACCGGGATGCCGATCGTGCCGGTCCACCAGGAAGCGTTGCCCGGCGGCCGCTGTCGAGTCGTGTTTCATCCCAGGCTCGAAATCCCGCGAGGCGCAACCGATCAGGAGATCGCGCAACTTTGCTGGAACTGTTTCGAGCCCGTCGTTAGGCAAAACCCATCGCCCTGGCTCTGGATGTACAAATACTGGCGTTTTCGTCCGGCCAACGCGACCCGTTCCTACCCGTTCTACGCCCACCCGGTTCGGCGTTTCGATAACATGCCGGGGGCGAACGACGGCGCCTAACGACACCAAGCGTTACTCGAGATTGGCCAGCATCGTCCCCAGCGCGTAGCGCAGGTAACAGAGCTGTTACGGAGTTTCGCTTGCAGCGCGCTTCGAGCCGGTTGGAGAGTCATTTGTTCAGTTATTCAATTCATTCAGCCTCAGAAAGGAACAGTTATGCACGTGAAATTCTTCTCCACCAGCTCGCCTTCTATCGGGGACCGTTCTTCTCAAGCAGTTATTCGGACAGGTTTGATGCTCAGCACAGCATTTGCGCTCTGCGCGTTAGCGACAGGAGCATGGGCCGGATATGTGGCGACCAATCTTGTTTCAGACATCCCGGGAAATGCCCGCCGCACTGACACCAACCTGCTCAATCCATGGGGCCTGGCCGTCGGCAGCACCGGGATCATTTGGGTAGCGAATAACGGCACCGGCACTTCCACGCTCTACGACTTACACGGCGTGCCGCTGTCACTTGTCGTTAATATTCCGCCTTCTGCCAGCAACACCGACGGCGCCAATCCCACCGGCATCGTCTTTAATTCCGGGACCGGTTTTGTCGTTTCCAACGGCTCGAGCTCAGCTCCCGCAGTCTTCATCTTTGTTGGCGAAGACGGGAGCATCTCAGGTTGGAGCCCGACGGTCGATGCGACCAATGCCATTCTCGCGGTCGATGATGGCGCGGAAGGCGCCGTCTATAAGGGCGCGGCCCTTGGCGAGTCATCGAGCGGAACCCGTTTATTTGTCACTAACTTCAGTGAAGGCGAAGTAAGTGTCTACGATGACTCCTTTGCTGAGATTGAGAATGACAACGACTTTGTCGATCCCGATATCCCGAGCAGCTTTTCGCCGTTTGGGATCGCGAACATCAATGGCCTCATTTACGTCACCTACGCGAGGCGTGATCGCGATGGGGAAGATGATGTTCCCGGGCCTGGGCATGGCTATGTCAGCGTGTTTGACGCGGATGGTAACTTTATCCAGCGACTCATAACTCGAGGCGATCTAAACTCACCCTGGGGACTCACTCTGGCACCGGGAAATTTCGGTACTCTTAGCGGGACCTTGCTCGTCGGTAATTTTGGAGACGGCCTGATTCATGGCTATGACATCAATACCGGAGCCGAACTCGGCGCGATGCTCAAACCCGATCACACACCGTTGGTGGTGGACGGACTTTGGGCGCTGCATAGCCTTGGCGGGAGGAGCGTTTATTTTACTGCCGGTATTCTCGACGAAGCGCACGGCCTCTTCGGCGTAATCAGGACCGGGCAATAACCGGTCACTTTCGCTCGCCGCCTCTGTTCGCGGTCGCGTTGCCCGGCCCTGTAGGATGCGACTATTTTCGGCGGTCGGGATCAGCGCCGTCGTGCAGCGGGATCGGAATTCCCTCACCGGCGGCCGCACCGTCCACTCTCCCCCGGCAGAGGGAAGCCTTAAGGCCTTCTGCCTTCGCGTAAGTCGCGCATTGGTTGACAAATTCACCGGCATACGCTCTCCAGTTGTACCATATGCGTTTCAGTTTTCGTCTTCTGCTGTTTCCTCCCCTCATCGCTTTTGCTCTGCTCACGAGTTGCACCACGATGCCGCCGAGCACGGCCGCGTATCACGTGGTCGCCCATAAACCGAAGGATCCCTCAAAGGTGCGGGTCGATCTCTCGCTTTCGAAACAAAATGTCTACGTCATGGAGGGCGACCGCTGCCTGATGGCGGCGGCGGTATCAGTGGGTTTGCCTAACAAACCGACGCCGAAAGGTCATTTCCACATCACAAACAAGATCGAACACAAACGTTCCGGCTCCTATGGTTATCGGGTGCAGGGTAATCGTGTCGTGGCCGCCGATGCGGGCGCCAACATCCCCGGGCGTTACGTTGGTTACCCGATGGGTTACTGGTGTGAGTTTGCCCCTGCTTATGGATTCCATCAGGGCTTCGTCCATCCTTATCCCCGCACCCATGGCTGTGTTCGTCTGCACGGCGAAGCTGCGCCGAAATTTTTCGCCCTCGTCCACATCGGCACGCCGGTGAGTATCGCCGAGACGCAACCGGAAGACAGCACCATCGGCCCGACAGTGAGGCGCGTCGACGATTCCAAGGCGCCCGATCCCGCCCCGCAGCTGATGATTACCGACGCCGGATTCGAGAAACCAAACGGCCCGCTCCTGGTGGAATAATCCGCTGCATCACGCGATTCCCGCCGGAGTTACCATCGGGGCGGCGAATAGCGCGACGACCTCGCCCGACTAACGAGTTGCGAGAGCGTCTCCTTCGGCGACATTAGGCGGTGAGCGCAAACCTCATCTCCAGCGGCACCACCCCGCGCAACAAAGTCAACCTCCGCACTCCGGAAGTGATGACCGCCGTCCAGGAACAGGTCGAATCTCACTACCGCAGCGACATTGTCGACAAAGTCCGACGCGATGGAGGCATCATCTCGATCGACGGCGTGACCGTGCGGCTGGCAAAGCAATTTGGCTTCTGCTACGGCGTCGAACGCGCGATCGATCTCGCCTACGCCGCGCGCAAAGTCTTCAAGGAGCGCCGGCTTTTTATTGTCGGGGAGATCATTCATAACCCGGAAGTCAACGAGCAGATCTCCTCCTTGGGGATCAAGAACCTGACGGGACCGAACAAACAGGCCGATATCTCCGACTTACAACCCGATGATGTGGTCATCCTGCCCGCGTTCGGGACCGAGCTCGCCATCCTGCAACAGATCAAGGATCGCGGCTGCCAGATCGTCGACACTACCTGTGGCGACGTTATGAGCGTGTGGAAACGAGTGCGCAAATACGCCAGCGAATCGGCCACCTCTATCATTCACGGCAAGGCCGAGCACGAGGAGACAAAGGCTACCAGCTCCCGTGCGCTCGGTGACGGTAAAGGTCATTACCTCGTCGTCCTGACTCTCGCCGACACTGACTACGTCTGCGATTACATACGGCACGGCGGCGACAAGGAAGCTTTCCTCGAAAAGTTCCGCGGCGCCTATTCACGCGGGTTCGATCCCGACGTCCACCTGCGCACGGTCGGCGTCGCGAACCAGACCACGATGTTGCGGGGCGAGACCGAAGAAGTACAGCGCCGTATCCAACGTGCGGTGATCGATCGCGACGGGGCGGACTTAGCCGCCAAAAGCTTCCGCTTTTTCGATACCATCTGCGGCGCGACTCAGGAACGGCAGGACGCGCTCCGCGAATTGCTCAACGTGAAGATGGACCTGCTTCTTGTCGTCGGTGGTTACAATAGCTCGAATACGTCGCATCTTGCTGAGATGGGCGAGGAGAAATTGCCGACCTATTTCGTGTTGAATGCCAGCCGGCTGCTTTCTGACAAGGAAATCCTGCATTATGACCTGCACGAGCGCCGTGAAGTTGTGGCGCATAACTGGTTGCCGCAAGGGCCGGTCGTGGTTGGCATTACCGCCGGCGCATCCTGCCCGAACAACCTGATCGAAGAAACTCTCGTTCGCCTCTTCCAATTGCGGGGGATTGGCCTCGAGCAGCTGATGATTGCCTAGGTTACAATCCTTTATTGGTTAGGCAAACGTTGTCCGATTAACTCTTGAAAGCGCGGATCGCTCCGCGGTGCTGCTGCATGGCCGACTTACTTGGGGTCAGCTCGGGAAGAGTGGTCGCGATCAGCTCGCGGTTATTCCGTTGTTTGTGATTCGTTCGTGCTCGTTTCCTTCCGCCCACAGGATGGGCAGAAGAGAGAGCGAACGAGGTCAGCTTCATGCCTGCGTTCGCCCCCTCCTCCCTCACCTACGGAGTCGGGCTCGCCTCCGGCTGGGACTGGCGCTCGCGCTGACGTTGATGTTTTTGGCTCTGGCGCTCGTTCATGTCACCTCGTGACTCCCTGGATTCCGGAGTGCTCCCAGGACCGCTTTCCATGCCGGTCGGTGGCTGACGCAACTCATCTGGGTTACGCCCACGGCGCGGGGTGCCGCCGGTAGTTTCGTCCGGTTGCTGCTCGTTCCGTTCGCTTCGACTCGCCGCCGGGGTGGGAGCAGGTGGGCGACGATGGTGGCGCGGCATCGCGCTTGCGCTGCCGGCCGGGGAAGCAGCAGGCTGCGGCGGAGATGCGCTCGGCTGCGCCGGAGAAGGCTGATTCATTCCACGCTGGCCGCGCGCGCGCTCCCGCTCCATGCGCATGTCGGGATTCCGCGACTGCTGCTCGTTGCGCTGAGTGGCTTGTTCGCGCCGCTGCCGCTGTCTTTCGTCCTGAGTAGCCGAAGAGGAATTGACATTGACATTTACACCAACACCAGGTTGCACGCCGTAATAGGAATAGACCTGGCCAACCCAATCACTGCGACTGTATTCGTCGACCCGCGAAGCTTCCCATACCGGGGCGCTGTAGATCTTCTCCTTGTCCACTCGCACTGTGTAAGTGTGAGTGTCCGGGCCGACGTTAAAGACCGTCCAGGGGACCGCAACGGTTTTGCGGGCGCCGCCGGCTTCGGTCGCGAGGACGACATAAGCCATGCACCCGGTCTGGCGATCGAGCACGACGTTACTGATCTGCCCGATTTCATCACCCTGCGGGCCGGTAACGCGCGAGCCGACAATCGTGGTCGTCGGAACATAAGTGCTCGTGGTGGTGGTGGTGGTCGATTCGGTTTGGGCCTGTGCCAGAACGAGAGTGAGGGCAGCAATACCGCTAAGTGCCGAAAGAAGTTTGTATGTTTTCATAGCTGTCGTGACCTTTCGTTTGTTGCTTAAAGAACTTACAAGCCATCTCTTTAACAGCTGCACGAAACGCCAACTGCCCCTTTCACTTCGCGCTAACCCTTCCTTTCTTCCCCAGGGGGAAGATTGAGGTGAGGGCGCTAACCAGACTCCGTCTCGCTGAGCCATTGTAAGATGACTTCTAGCTCAATTCGGGTTTCGGGTGTTTGGCGGATGGGCAGCTGAAAGCATGAGGCCGAGAAGGAGAACGGAAAACAAACCGGGCCGGGAAAGCATCCTCGCGGTGTCGCGATTCGCGGCCGCGCGGTCAGGGGGGG
>JAICXG010000363.1 GCA_025980625.1 Chthoniobacterales bacterium | reverse complement strand
GGGCGGAGTCTTCGATATAATAAACGTCGTGCCCGAGCCGTTGCAGGCCGACAATGTAATGGATGTGTTGCCAGATCACGCCCGCGATCGGCATCGAACCCATGAAACCCATGACGACGATCTTCTTGCGCTTCATTGGGCCAGGACGATGGAGTGAACGGCTGTTAGAGAGCGTCGCGTGCTGTCATCCCGAGCGCAGCAGAGCGGAGTCGAGGGACCCCGTGGAGTTACCGTGAAGCGCTGCTGAGCATGCCTCTTCGCGCGTTGAAGCTTTTCGTTTCCGCGGCGGGGTCCTTCGACTTCGCTTTCGGCTCCGCTCAGGATGACGGTGTCGCAGTTCGTCTGTGCGCCGTTCATAGCTGCTTCACGAGCACCGCAGGGTTACCCGCGACGACGCTATTGGCGGCAACGCTTTTGGATACAACCGAGCCAGCAGCGACAACGGAGTTATCCCCAATTGTCACACCCTTAAGGATAACTGCATTCATTCCGATCCAGACGTTATCTCCGATCCGGACCGGAGTGGTGCGAATGGGCGGGCGCGGCGGGCGCTCTTTGTAGTAGGGAGCGAGGGCGAGCGCGTCACGGCGGCGCTCGGCCGGATCGATCGGATGAAAATCGGAATCGGCGATCCCGACATTCCAGGAAATAAGGCAGTAACTCCCGATCTCGATGAGTTCTTCGGCCATGACGAGGGCACCGTTCATAAGAGTAAAATCGCCCACCGTGCAGCGGCCGTTTTCGCCGATGGCAAAGGAACAGCCAGCATAGCACGAGACGTAATCGCCTAACGAAACCGCATCG
The DNA here is from genome assembly GCA_025980625.1 of Chthoniobacterales bacterium. GTDB lineage: Bacteria > Verrucomicrobiota > Verrucomicrobiia > Chthoniobacterales > UBA10450 > JAICXG01. The sequence goes on along the minus strand of JAICXG010000363.1, from coordinate 1,241 downwards.
TCGCGATGGCTGCGGAGCTTGCGAAAAATCTGCGCGCTTTCGCAATAGAACCCGGCGCCGAAGTGAACGTTAGGCGGAATCGCTTCCTGCCACCAGTCGCCTTCCACCCGGCGGTCGCGGTTTACGTTGCTCATTGCGTCGGATAATTACCGGCGGCGTAGAGTTTCGCATAAGCGCCTGCTTTGGCGACCAGCTCAGCGCCGCGGCCGCGCTCGACGATCCGGCCATGCTCAAGGACTACGATTTGATCGACATTGTGAATGGTGGCGAGGCGATGAGTGACGATCAGAGTGGTGCGACCGCGCATCAGTTCCTTGATTGTCTCCATGATGGCCGCTTCGGTCGTCGGATCGAGCGCGGAGGTTGGCTCATCAAGGAGAAGGATGGGCGCATTCTTGAGAAAAGCACGGGCAATGCCGATGCGTTGTCGTTGTCCGACACTGAGGTGACCGCCACGTTCGCCGACCGGACTTTCATATTCCTCGGGCAAGCGGCAGATGAATTCGTCGGCCTGCGCGCGGCGGGCGGCTTCGCGAATCTCCTCCTCACTCGCGTCGGGTCGGCCGTAGGCGATGTTCTCACGGATGGTGGTGGAAAAGAGGAGCGTGTCCTGGAGCACAATCGCGATCTGGGCGCGAAGCGATTTTTTTGTGATCTCGCGCACATCGCGACCGTCCAGCCTAACGACTCCGGACATCGGATCATAAAAGCGCGGGACAAGACTCAGGAGAGTGCTTTTACCTGCGCCGGTGCCGCCGACAAGGGCGACGATTTGGTTCGGCGAAATTTCCAGGCTGAGCTCGTGGAGGACGAGATGTTTGTCATCATAGGCAAAGGTGACCGAGTCAAACTCGATCGCCGCGCGTGTGCTGGAAATTTCGATCGCGTTTGGTGACTCGCGGACGTCGTCGCCGCGGTCAAGGACCTCAAAGCAGCGCCGGGCACCGGCCGTGGCGCCTTCCATTGCCCAGGTCGTGCTCGTGAGCGCCTCAAGCGGCTGATACAACATCAGCAGGTAGGAACTGAACACCAGCAGCGAGCCGAGAGTGAGTGTGCCCGCAAGGACGTGCAAAGTGCCGAGGTAAGACATCGCCGCCGTCCCGATCACCGTGATCGTGCTGATCACGAGCGCGCTGTTCACATAGGTAAGCGTGAGGCGAAGATTTGCGCTCAAACTCTCCTGCGCTCGTTCGCGAAACTGAGCGACCTCGAAATCTTCGCGCCCAAAGGCGTGAACCATT
>JAICXG010000291.1 GCA_025980625.1 Chthoniobacterales bacterium | reverse complement strand
GCGGAAGAAGGTTATCTCTACTGTGGCCCATCGGGATCGGGACACTTTGTGAAAATGGTGCATAACGGAATCGAGTACGGTCTCATGCAGGCTTATGCTGAGGGCTTCGACATTCTGCGCGGCGCTCATTCGGATAACCTGCCCGCCGGTCTCTCCTATGATCTTAATCTCGCCGACATTGCCGAACTCTGGCGGCGCGGGAGCGTCATCTCTTCCTGGCTGCTCGACTTAACAGCCATCGCCCTGGCCGCTGATAAGTCTTTGGATGGGTTTACCGGTTTTGTCGAAGACTCTGGCGAAGGCCGCTGGACAATTGCCGCCGCGCTTGAGGAAGGAGTCTCCGCGGAAGTGCTTTCCGCCGCGCTTTACACCCGGTTTCGGTCGCGTCAGGAGCATACCTTCGCGGAAAAGATCCTTTCCGCCATGCGCAAGGGATTCGGCGGGCACATCGAGAGTCCGCAGGCGGTCAAGATGAAACCAGGCCTTTGAACAACTAAGGCGGCCTATCGAATTGGCAGGCCTTCATTCCGTTAGGCTACCGGAAGGGTGAAAAGATGAGTCTCAGGCGAACTGTTGCCGACCTTTACCCGGGTTACTTTGCGCTTGTCATGGCGACCGGAGTTATCTCGGTCGCGAGTTATCAACTGGGATTCCATTGGCTCGGCTGGCTTCTCTTCGGCATCAACCTGGTCGCGTTCGGCATCCTTTGGCTTCAGACGATTGCGCGATCAATCGCCTTCTTTCCCCGGCTGCTGGCTGACTTGCTGGATTACCGCCGTGGGCCGGGATTTTTCACGATAGTGGCCGCGACCTGTGTTGTGGGAATCCAGATCATGATCCTGACAAAGAATTTTCTTGTCCCGGCCATTCTTTGGGCTGTGGCAACGGTCCTTTGGTTTGTTCTGATCTACACCTTCTTCGCCGCCATTACCGTGCGCGAAAACAAACCCACTCTGGCCAGGGGAATTAGCGGCGCATGGCTTAACACCGTTGTCTCGACGCAAGCTGTCTCGATCCTGGGAACAATGGTTGCATCGCACTTCCATGCCGTGAGGACAGAGGTCCTCTTTTTTAGCCTCTCCATGTTTCTGCTTGGCTGCATGCTTTACATCCTGATTATCGCCTTGATCCTCTACCGCTTTCTCTTCTTCAGCCTCACCGCGCCCGAGTTCACCCCGGCCTACTGGATCGACATGGGCGCCGAAGCGATCACGGCGCTGGCCGGTGCAACCTTGATCCTGGCCGCGCCGCAGTTGCTCTTGCTGGAGCAGATCATGCCGTTTCTGAAAGGCTTCACTTTATTCTTTTGGGTCACCGGCAGTTGGTGGATACCGCTACTCCTAATCCTGACGATCTGGCGTTATCTCTGGAAACGTTACCCGATGACTTATAAGCCAAGAGCCTGGGCAATGATCTTTCCTCTCGGGATGTACCCCGCCTGCACGCTGGAGTTGATCAAGGCGATGGATCTGGACTTACTGTCCTGGATTCCGCGCTTCTTTATTTACATCGCTCTCCTCGCCTGGTTCATCACCTTCAGCGCGATGATGCGCGAGCTCACACGAAAGAGATCGTGATCCCCTGCTGGCGCGAATCGGAAGCCGCTGCTTCCAAAAACAACGCCTCGAGCCGCTGTCGGTCCTGGCTGGTGATATAGATGGGGATTCTTAATCTCATTGTTGGTTTGGCGGCACGAGCACACTTGCCTGGTCACGATCTTAGACATTAACCATTCCAGCGGCTAGCTTCCCCAGACTTTTCTACGATCATAGCTAGCCTTTCATTATCCGGTCGCGATGATGCTTTATAGAACATTGAACGAAAAATGATTGTGATTCTAAATCGCGGCGCCGGTCGCCATCAGGATGAGACCGAATCGCAAATCGAAAAGTTCTTTCGCTCACGGGGCCTTGGGGCGCGGATGCTTGTCGCGCGGGACGGCGGAGAGATCGCCCGGTTGGCGGCGGATGCAGCACGCAGCGACGCGCAAGTCATAGTCGCCGCGGGCGGCGATGGGACGATCGATGGGATTGCAGCGGCGCTGGCGGACACTGGAAAGATTCTCGGCGTAATCCCCCTCGGAACATTTAATTTGTTAGCCAGGCGGCTCAACATTCCAGTGGATCTGGAAGCAGCCCTGGAAATTGCCGTGAGCGGAAGAATCGCGGCGATTAACGTAGGCGAGGTAAATGGCCGGGTCTTTCTTAGCCGATCAAGCATCGGCCTTTATCCTCTGGCGTTGCGCCACCGCGAAGAAATGTTCCGGCGGTTTGGGCGCAGCCGGCTCATCGCGCTCCTGAGCGGCGCGACCGCGCTTATGCGCTGGGGAAACATCATGACAATTAGCCTAACGACTGAAGAAGAGGGGTATCTCTTCACCAGCCGATTTATCTTCGTCTGCAACAATCCGGCAGAACTCGAGTATTTTAATTTGCCCGGCCGTCAGTGCATCGAAGCGGACAAGTTCGCGGTCTACGTACCCAGACCGCTCAGCCCGCCCGGGATCGTGCGCCTGGGCTTTCGAATGCTGGGCCGGCGAGCGCGAGAAAGTCGGGACTTCGAGACGTTTTGCGCGCGCGATCTATCGTTTGAAATCAAGCCACCGATGGTGCCGGTGTCACTCGACGGTGAAGTGGAAATAATGCATTCGCCGTTGCATTACCGGCTTCGTCTGGGCGCGTTGCGCATCCGCCTGCCTCGAGCGACTCAGAGCAGAGATCAATCAGATAAATAGTCAAATACTATATTGACTTATATCTCGTTCTGGCCGACCTATTCCCATGAGGCGGCAACGAGATTCATGAAACGTCCGGCAGGAGTGTTCCTGTTTGCCGCGATCATGTTGAGCTTTGCCTTTGCTGCGCCTGTTCCGCCAGGATCGCAGCTTCGGACGAATGAGTACACCTGGCATCCCGAGACCTCGCCGCAAGGGCCCGTGCTGGTGGTGATTAGTTTGCCTGAACAACAGGCTTATGTTTACCGCAATGGCGTCCTCATCGGTCGAACCACGATTAGCACCGGCCGCGCCGGGCATCGCACGCCGACCGGCGTCTTCACCGTTCTGGAAAAGGCGCGCAAACATTATTCGAACATCTACAAGGGAGCAGCCATGCCTTTCATGGAGCGGCTGACCTGGAGCGGGATCGCGCTGCACGGCGGAAAACTGCCGGGCTATCCCGATTCACATGGGTGCATCCGCCTGCCAAAGGAATTTTCGGAACTGCTTTTCGACGTGACCAGGGTCGGCACGACTGTGGTGGTCGCGAATGAATCCTCCGACTCCGCGTTGGTGACGCATCCTGGCCCGCTCATGGCGAAGCCGTCGAGGATGAAAAACCTGAAGCTGGAAAAGCTAAGTGGCCTTGATTTCAGATGGCATCCTGAACGCGCGGTCACCGGACCGATGAGTATCGTGATCAGCGAAGCCGATCGGCAGGTGGTTATCTTTCGCAATGGCGAACCGATTGGTCGCGCGCATTTTGAAGTGCAGGGAAACTATCCCTTCCCGACCGCGGTCTT
>JAICXG010000046.1 GCA_025980625.1 Chthoniobacterales bacterium | reverse complement strand
CGCCGGTTTGGGACGAGCAAATACGGGCTCGGGAATCGCGCTGTTCGCGCCACCATCGACATGTTTGGGGTGCGCTGGCTGCTCGCGCGCCAGCTTAATTACAAAATCAAAGCCGAAGATTCCTGGCCTGTCAGCTAGCGCTCGGGCTGCGCCTGCTCGAGCGCGTGCGAGCGCACTTCGAGTTCACGATAACGCGCCTCGGTCCGTCACTCGTTAGGCGAAGCGCTTGGCGACGGCGAGGCGCTCCCGCCCGGGACGATCAGGGTTTGGCCGATTTGCAGCTTTCGATCGTCCTCGATGTGGTTGAGCTTTTGCAATTCGCTGATGCTGACCTTGTGCATGCGCGCAATGGAAGTGAGCGTCTCGCCTTTGGCCACCACATGGGTGTTGCCGGCAGCTTCGGCCGGAGCGGAGACTGGCGCCGGCGTGTTCGCGCCGTGATGCGGAGTTTCGCTCGCCGCGGTCGTTTTTGGATGTTCGATCTCCTGCTGGAGGCGCAGGATCTGCTGGGAGAGCAAATCGATCTTTATGTTCTGCTGGTCGATTTTGCGGGCAAGGTTGAGCAGCTCGGCTGATTCTGAATTTTTATTGGCTGGGGTCGGCTTTTGCGCTACCGAGACGGTTGCGAATAAGCTGCTGCAACAGAGGAGCGCAAGCGCGCTGCAAAGGCGAATCATCGGGCAATCTTGGCATCGCCGTTCTGCACTGGCAAGCCCTTGCCCGGTTGCGTTTTTCATCGGATGCCGGTAATTTTTTCCATGCCAGAGCGGACGGAAAAACCGGTGGCCCCCGTGCCGTGGGGACCAAAACAGGGCGATGGCGGCGGGCCCAAATCTCCAGACGTTTCCAAGCCGGACACGCGCGATTTGCTGAAAAAGATGCGCAAGGTCGACCCGAACCAATCGAAGCGCTACCGGCAACGGACCGGCCAGTGACGAGCGACTCGTTAGGCGGCAATCTGCCGGATTTCCCCGCGCTCCTGCGGCGCGAGGGATTGTTAGGCGAACCGAGCAGCCCGGCGTCTTCGCCATCGTTAGGCAAAGGCTCCGATTTTGTCCCGACGCAGGCGACGACGATTCTCGCCTTTAAGTTTAGCGGCGGGATCCTGGTCGCAGGCGATCGGCGCGCGACCGCCGGCAACACCGTCGTCTACGATCGCGCGGACAAAGTGCTCGAGATCGATCGACACTCGATCATGGCAATCGCAGGCGTTCCCGCGACGGCCTGGGAAATGGCGCGAGTGCTCGAGCATTCCCTGCAATTTTTTCGGCGCACTCAGCTCCAGGAGATGAGCGTAGATGGCAAGGTGCGCGCGCTCTCAAAATTGCTGCGGGATAATTTTGGTTTCGTCATCCAGGGCATCGGCGTTGTCGTGCCGATCTTCGCGACCTATGACTTTGGTGGCGAAGGGCAGGCCCGACTTTATTTCTACGATCCAATGGGCGCGCAGTTTGAGGTGACGGATTACGCCGTGACCGGGTCGGGTTCGCCCGGAGTGCGCGGCGTTTTGTTTTACGAAAACCGCTGGGGCGAAAAGCCGTTGCAGAAGTTGCGCGAAGACGATGCGGTCACGATTGCGCTGCGCGCGCTCGACACCGCGGCGGAGGCGGACACAGCGACCGGCGGGGTCGATCGGAACGCGCGGATTTTTCCGCTCATCAAAATCATTTCGCGCGAGGGAATTCGGACGCTGCCTGAGAAGCAGTTGGCGGAGCGCTTCAAGCGCACGGTGGCATGATCGAGGAGCCGTATCGCTGGGTCGAGGCGATCGCGAATCGCCGCGAATACATCGAGACCCAGCTCGCCCCGGGCAGCCCGATCGCCGCGCTAAGTTATCGCGACGGAATTCTGTTTCTGACCGTCGGGCGGGCACGGCAAAAGTTGTTTGAGATTTACGACCGGATCGCGATGGGCGCGATCGGACATCCGGGCGACATCGAGCGGTTGCGAATGGCCGCGATCGAGCTGGCGAGCACGGAGGGGTTCACCCGTTCGGCAGCCGATGTTTCGCTGCGGCGGCTGGCTTATTATTCGCTCAGTCCGCTTTTAAAAACGGCCTTCGAACAAATCTACGGCGCGCCGTTTCTCGCCCGGATGATTTTTGCGGAAGTCGGCGCGACCGCGGCAGAGGATTTGTTTTTGCGTGTCGAGTACGACGGTGCAATTACGGCGAATGGTCCAGCGGCGGGAGCCACGCACCCCGCGCGCTTCAGCGTGATCAGCGGGACGAACCGCGGCACCGGATTGATGGAGGAGTTCCTCCGGCGCGAACATGATGCGGGCTGCACTCTGAATCGGGCGATGAAGCTGGCGCTCGATGCCTGGAGCGTTGGAAATTTACCCGCGCCGGAAGACGGCGAAGCCGAAATGCCTGCGCACGAAACGATCGCAAGACATCGCACTGAGGAGTTGAAGAGCGCGAGCGTCGAAGCGTCGGTCCTGGAGCGAAACGGGGCGAGCGCGATTCGCTATCGCGCCCTCACGAGTGAGGAATTAAAGGCGCTGCTGCCCTAACCAATGCGTCGCGCCCTCCCATGGTTTGGATTGCTGCTGCTGGCGATCTCTTTCGTCTGGTTGCTTCGCACACCGGCGCCGAAAGAGCCGCCGATTGCGGCGGCACGCAAGCCGGTTCTGCCGGTGAAGCATCCATTCGTCGTCGTGCTCGATCCCGGCCATGGCGGCGACGACTCCGGCGCGATCTGCGGCGAGGTGCTGGAAAAGGACCTGACGCTGGATGTCGCACAACGCGCCGAATCGCTCCTCCGCGCCGCCGGCTTCACGACCGTCATGACGCGTGATCGCGACCAACAAGTGTCGCTCGCCGATCGGGTGTCGTTAGGCAATCGCGCTTCCACTTCGCTTTTCGTCAGCATTCATTTTAACGACGGGCAAAAATCCGCGGCCATCGGGGTCGAAACCTACTATTCGCCGGTGCAATCGACTCGTCCCTCTTTCCTTGCCTGGTTTCCCTTTTTCCAGCCGGCAAGCTCGGGCCCGCTGACGGCGAAGAGCGAGACGCTCGCCAGCTACCTGCAGACGGCGCTGATCGCGCGCACCGGTGCGGTCGATCGCGGGATCAAGACGGAGCCCTTTTACGTGATCGAAAACCTGCGGCATCCGGCAGCTCTGATCGAAGGCGGCTTTATCACGAACAAGGATGAAGTCGCGAAACTCGCGACCGCGCAATATCGGGAACAGCTGGCGAGGGCGATTTGTGAAGGCGTGCGCGCCTACCGCACGGCGGTCGAACACGGAGAACCGACGTTTGCGTTGGCTGCGGCACCGCCTGAATAATTGCGAAAAACGATTCGTCGAATGCGGCTCATGAAACCATTCGGCTGCATTCTCGTCCTCGCCTTCTTTCTCGCGGGCACTCCTCTGCTCCGGGGCGATCAAATCACCGCGGCCGTCCAACAGGCGCTCAAGGATCAAGGATTCTACTACGGGCAGGTGACGGGTGGAAAAGATGCCGATACAAAGGCGGCGATCCGGCGCTACCAAATCCGCAACGGCTTGCAGATTACGGGCGAAATCGACGCCGAGACTTTGCGATCGTTAGGCATCGGGCCCGACGCAGTGCGCCAGGCACCGCAAGCCGAGCCGCGCGCAACTCCGGCTGAGCAGGAGGAGGAGGCGCCGACGCAATCGGCGGAGATCAATCCGCCACCAGACTATCAGGCGCCTACTGCACCGGCGCCCGGATACGCGCCCGCGCCGCGGTTGAGTCAGGGCGAGGTGTTTGCCGGCACCCCCTATGAAATGGCGCCGCCAGATTTGCAACGACACGTCATTGTCGGGGCGCAAACCCTGCTCACGCGTTACGGCCTTTACCGCGCCGGCATCGACGGCGAATTCGGCCCCGCCACCGTCGCGGCGCTGCGCGCCTTCCAGGGGCGGGCGCGACTGGTGCCGGACGGAAGGCTCAACATGCCAACGCTCGCTGCGCTTGGATTGCTTCCCGGACAGCACCGGCCCGGCTTTATTCCGCCGCGGGCGCCGTTTCTTGGACGGCCGGTTTATCGCGGGGAATGGGTGCCGCCTTATCGTTAGGCATGTTTGCCGAGGCGACGCTCTTTTCCGGAAAACGGACTGATTGCAATTCGGCAAAGACGCTGCCGACAAAGATACTGGCTTCGATTCGCAGGAGCAGCCGATCGGCATCATCCGAGACCCAAACGCTGGCGCGCCGGAATTTTTTATGCGGCTCGAGCTCGCGATGTTTGCCGACTTTCTTGAGCTGCACATCGAGCTTGATCGCCGGATACTCGCCCGCGCCGACCGTGATCGGGCCGCGATCCGCAACCGTGAGGGTAGCCAGATAAGCGTTGGTCGCGGGGTAAACGACGATGCGATAGACGTCCCCTTTCTTGAGCGGTTGGCTCCGGATGTAGAGGAGGGCGGAGAACATATCGAAGAGCCCGTGGGAAAATTCGAACTTCTTGGGCTCCGCCGGCTTCTTTGCGCTCGTATCCGTGCGCACGCGCTCGACGCTCCCGGGCTTGAAAACAAGATCGGTTACGAGCGTTTTGCGCCGCTTCTCATCCACCTCGTGCATGCTGATCGGGTGCAGGGTTTTCGCGTCGGCCACCGCACGATGGTGGGTATCGAATTTCCAGAGCGCGCGCACGACGCCGACCGTCGCGCCGTCGCCGTCGAGGCGGAGATTGCCGTTGCCATCATCCACGCGTATCTCTGCCGTTGCGGCGACCAATTCGCTCCAACCAAAGTCATAGATCCCGACGAGCTGCCGGGGATTGGGAAAAGCGCCGCGCGGCCTGATGGTAACGGTCTTTTCCCATTCTGCCGGTGCGGGTGCAGCCGCTGTAAGAGTGAGGAGACTCGCGCCTAACCAGATCGCAATCGCCGCCTGGAGACAAGCCGGCGCGCGAGCATGGGCCTGTGGGCGAGAGGTTGCAACCGGGCTGCTCATTGGGAAAAAAAACGCACGCCTGGAGGCGTGCGTTCCTGTTTTAAAAAAATTGCGGTTCGTTACGGCTTCTTCGCCGGCGCCGATCTGGCCGGGCTGGAGGCCGCTTTCGGCGCCGGACCCGCCGCCTTGTTCAGCAGAGTCACCACGTCGGACGTAAAGTCATAGGAGGGGTTGGCAAACATCACCGTCGGCACCCCATTCAAGCTCACGCCGGAAGTATCGAAGACCAGGTCCATGTTCGAAGCTTTGACCTTGTTCATGACGACGTCGCTGATTTCCTTCACAATGCCGTCGCGCATCCGCACTGCTTGTTCCTGAAGCTGCTTCTCGCGGGTTTGGCGGAACTCGTTGATCTCACGCTCCATGTTTTTGATGCTGGTGATTTTCTCGTCTCGCTCTTTCGCCTTCTGCGTTTTGGCGTCAGCACTGAGGGCGGGAGCTTCGAGCTGCTGGTTCAGCTTGTTGATTTCGTCGAGCGCCTTCTTGTAGGCATCGGCGCGATCGTCGTATTCCTTCTTTGCGGCGTCCTTCGCGTCGTTGATCTTTTTCTCCGCGTCCTTCGTCTTGCTGTATTCCTTAAAGGCGCGGTTCATGTCGATGGTGCCGATCTTCAAGCCAGCTTGGGCAAAGGCTCCGGCGGGGAGCGCGAAGGCGGCGAGCAGGGCCACGAGAGTGAGCTTTTTCATAAATGTAGGGTCAGACTGGTAATGGGGAACGGTACAGACTGCAAGCGCGAGCTCGCGTTCAAAATTGATAGCCGACGCTGAACTGGATTTTGCCGTCGTGGCTGTTGTCGCGCGCCTCGATCGGGATGCCGTAGTCGATCTTGAGCGGGCCGATCGGCAGATCGAGACGGAGACCCACGCCGGCATCATTGACATAATTTTGCAGCCCGAAATCCCAGGCGTCCGGATTGACAAAGCCCATGTCGTAAAACAACGCAACGCGCACGCGAGGGATCACCGGCACCGTCGCCTCGATTGTGAAATGACTGGCGGTGAGACCTCCCAGCGGTTCGCCGTTTACGTCCTTGGGCGAGACATCCCGGAAATTGAAACCGCGCAGATCATTTGGGCCGCCGAGAAAGAGGCGGTCGAAGAGCGGGACGCGATCACCGCTGCCCCACGTATCGATGCCCTGAACTGCGCCATCGAGCGTGAGGATGATGTCGTAGGGAAAAAGGAAATACTGCGAGGCTTCAAAATCCACACCATAGGTCTGCGTGTTGCCGCCGAGAAATCCGCCCGCGATGTGCGGTGTAAAGACGAACCGATGCCCGTGGCGAGTGAGAAAGACGCTGTCGCGCGTGTCGTAGAGCACGGTGCTGCTGATCTCGCTCTTCAACCGATCCCCCGCCTCCTGCTTAATCAGGTCGGAAGCGAGCAGACTGACATCGATGATGTCAACCTCCTCGAGGCGGTAATCGAGACTGACCGAGAGGAAGGGCGAGATCGAGGGGAGCGGTTTGCGTGCGTCAATCACGAAGCCGTAAGTCCGCTCGTTGTAGACGGAGCTGAGGAAGTCGGCTTGGCGATAGAACAGATCCCCGCCTAACGAAAGCGGCCGATCGAGAAAATAGGGCTCGGTGAGCGAGAGAAGGTAGTTCTGTTCCTCCGTGCCATACTGAATCCGGGCGCGGAATTTTTGGCCGCCTCCGGTGAAGGTTGGCCAGTTCGTGACATCAAAGTTGCCCTGGGTCAGCTCGACGAAACCGAGCAGGCTTTCGACCGTGCTGAAGCCGGCGCCGAAGTTCAGCGCGCCGGTCCGTTTTTCCTGCACGTCGACGAGCAAATCCTTGCGCCCGGGAATGCCGGTATCCTCGGGATAAGTGTCCACCTTTTCGAAATAGCCAAGGTTTTCGAGTCGCGCCTTGCTCGTTTCGACGCGGACGGTGTTAAAGACATCGCCCGGAAGAATGAGAATTTCGCGGCGCAAAACCTTGTCCTTGGTTTTGGTGTTGCCGACGATGTTGACCCGTTCAACAAACGAGCGCTGGCCTTCCGTAATATTGTAGGTGAGATCGACCACGCCCGGCCCCGCCGAAGTGCTCTGCGGGAGAATATCGACATCCACATAGCCGCCCGCGCCGTAGCCGTCGGCGATCGCTTTCATGTCGTCCTTCAAGGCTTTTGGTGCGTAGACGGAGCCTTCCTTCATCTTGATGAGGGCGCGGAGGCGGTCCTCTTTCGCCGCCTGTTCTCCCTGGAAACTCAGCTTGCCGACGTGATACTGCCGGCCCTCGTTCACCACGATGACGAGCCGAAGACCGCGCGCGATCCGTTCCTGGCGCACCTCGGGAATGGTGACGTCGATGTAACCGTGATTTTGGTAATACTCGCGCACGCTGTCGAGGTCCTGCTGTAATTGCGCCTGGTCGAGCCGGCCGGATTTATCGAAAAACGCGATCGGCGTCTGCGCCTTGGTTTTCATCTGGTGGCGCAGGGTGCGATCGCTAAATGCTTTGTTTCCCTCGAAGGTGATCTGTTTGACCGCGCCGTGCTCGCCTTCGTTGATCGTATAGACAGCGCGGGCGGTGCCGCGTTGCTCATTCGTGACCAACTGCAACTGCACGTCAACGCCGGGGAAACCTTTGCGCTGATAAAAATCGATGATGTTCTGGCGGCCCTCCTCGAGCTTTTCCGCATCAGCCGGCGCCGGCACCTTGAACTTGATCTGGCTGCGAATCGTCTTTGCTTTAAAGCTCTGCGCGCCGTCGATCTCGATCTCGGTCACAAGCGCGCGGGTCGCGAGAATCACCTCGACATGCACGCCGTTGCCGGAGGGTTGGCCAAAGATGCGGACGTTCTGGATGTTGCCGGTGCCGTAGAGCGTGCGGATGTCATCCTCGACGGTTGTCTCCGAATAGGCTGTCCCGACTTTCGTTTTCATGTTCGCCAGGATGCGGTCCTTCGAGATCGTCTGCGGCCCGACGTAGCGCACGTCGATCGAAGTAACGGTCAAGCCTTCCACATTTTGCCCATGCGCGAGCGGGAGCAGCGCGGCGCACCAGCCTAACGAAAGGAAAATCGCAAGAGAACGGACCAACAAAGTAAAATTTTTCATAGAGAAGCGGGCGGCCGCAAGCCGCCATCAGCGATCAATTGGCGTATTAGATGTGGAATGCGAACCGCATCGTCAAGGCAGGACTGCGGAATTATGGCAACAATTCGTACCAATTGTTGCGCCGGCGCGGTTCGTAGCCGGCATCGCGAATCAGTCGTTCGATCTTCGCGGCATCGAGCCGAAAGGTCGTGCCGGCACTGCTCACGACATTTTCTTCCATCATGACCGAACCAAAATCGTTCGCGCCATACTTGAGCGCGATCTGACCGATCTCCGGGCCCTGAGTTACCCAGGAGCTTTGGATGTTCGGAATGTTATCGAGAAAAATCCGAGAGAGCGCCTGCATCCGCAGATATTCGGCCGAGCTCGTCGGGTGCTCCACTTTCAGCACCGTGTTCTGCGCTTGAAATGTCCAGCAGATGAAGGCGGTAAAACCGCCGCTCGCGTCCTGCTGAGCGCGCACCCGCTGCAAATGTTCGATCCGGTGGTCGATCGTCTCGACGTGGCCGAACATCATCGTCGCGCTTGAGTTCAAGCCCAGTTCATGCGCGACCTGCATGACTTCGAGCCACTGATCTGTTTTACACTTGAGCGGAGCAATCCGTTGCCTCACTGAATCAACCAGGATCTCGCCACCGCCGCCGGGAATCGAGCCGAGCCCGGCTTCTTTGAAACGGGTGATCACTTCGCGCAGCGGCATCCGAAAGGTCTCGGCGAAATGCTGGAACTCCGGCGGACTGAATCCGTGAATGTTGATGTGCGGATATTTTTCGCGGATGTGATGGAGCAGGTCGATGTACCAATCCAACCCAAGCTTCGGATGATGGCCACCCTGCATGAGGATTTGGACGCCGCCAGCGGCGGTTAATTCATCCAGCTTTTGATCAAATTGTTCGCGAGTCAGGACGTAATGATCCTCATCCTTTTCCGTCCGATAAAACGCGCAGAACTTGCAGTAAACGTTGCAGACGTTGGTGTAATTGATGTTGCGGTCGATGATGTAAGTCACCACTTCGCGTCCGCGTCCACCGTAGCTTTTTTCCTTCGCGAGATTGCGGCGCGCATCGGCGAGTGCGCCCAACTCAGCCAGCGGCCAGCGATAAAGTTCCAGTGCCTCGGCCGCCGAAATGCGTTCACCCGCGAGCACTTTGTCGGCGAGCGATTCCTGCGTGAGCGCCACCATCGGGAACAATCTAGTGCAGGTCGTGAAAGAAGCGACTTGCGAACCTCCGCCCGGCGGTCACGGCTTTCACCGATTCGTTAGACCGTCAGGTGAGCCGGATCGCCTGGAAGGAACTGACAACGTCGTCGGGGCCAGCTTCAGTAAAGAAGCATTCGTAAAATCCCGGACCCAAATCCCAGTGGTCGCCCTTGTAGTACTCATCCCGATAGAACCGCCAGATACCGCTCACAATGATGAGGGAGCTGATGCGATCGTTCCAAAAATCGCCCAAAAAATGAAAGCTCAGGTTGGTCCGCGCGTAGGCCCCTTTGAAGCAGATATGGTCGTAAATGATCAGCTCGGGGAGCCGGAAATTTCCCTCGACAGGTTGGAGATGTTCGGGGCCGGCGGCACAGGCGTGATAGCTGAGCGGGCCAAGTTTCCATTTCGTGTCGATGATTGCGCCGTTATCTGGCGACAGCTCGGTCTTGGGTATTTGTCTCATAAGCCGCGATTGGTTGTTTGAATTTGATCAGGCGAGCGAAGCTTGTCGAGGAAAAGGAGCGAAAGAATCGAAACCGAGCGATCGTCGTAATTCATCTTCCATCCTCCTTCTGACTTTCCTAGATGCGGTGCTCGCGGTTGTCAGAGCGGAGCCGAATCGTTTTGTTTTGCAAATCGTGCCACGCACGGATGAAGCGAACGGTTTTACTTTTCGCTCGCATCAGGACGGAGTGAGTGATGGCGTTGGGGCCCTGCGCTTTCACGCCGCGCAGCAACGCGCTGTCGCTGATCCCGGTCGCGGCAAAGATGATGTTTCGACCGTTGGCGAGATCGTCGGCAAAAAACACACGCCCGAGATCATTGCCGTGACCTTCGGCGACGAGTTTCTGGCGCTCTTTCTCGTCGCGCGGCCACATCATGCATTGCAGGTCGCCGCCGAGACATTTAATGCCGGCCGCTGCCAGGACCGCTTCGGGCGCGCCGCCGATACCGACGTAAAGATCGATCCCGCTCTCCGGGTAGGATGGGGCCATTGCCGCCGCGATGTCGCCGTCACCGATCATGCGCAGGGATGCGCCGACCCGCCGGATTTCCGCCACGATCTCCTTGTGGCGCGGCCGGTCGAGCATCATCACGACCACATCCTGAACGCGTTTGTTGAGCGCTTTGGCAACCGTGATGAGCGTTTCCTCGATCGGGCTCTCGAGTTTCAAGGTCTCGATCCCCGATCTTTTCATACTCCGGATCACTTCGGGCCCGTAGGCCAATTTCATCATGTAAAAGGATGGAATGTCGCGCAGCGCGACCTTCACTCCCGGCTCGGGACTGGCGGCGGCGATGCAAGTGATGGAGTTCGGCATCCCTTTCGAAATGTTGGTCGTGCCGTCGATCGGGTCGAGTGCAATGTCGAACTGCGGTGCCCCCGGCAGCCACATCCCGAGTTGTTCGCCTTTGAAAATGCCGGGGGCTTCGTCCTTGATCCCTTCGCCAATCACGACCTCGCCGCAGATGTTCATGAGATCGAACATGCCCCGGATCGCGTCGCATGCGGCCGCATCGGCTTTTTCTTTTTCTCCGCGCCCGAGCCAGGGGAGGGAGTTGAGCGCGGCGGCTTCGGTTGCCCTAACGAAGTCCAGCTCGATGATGCGCTCGATGTCGTCGTAATTCTGTTTCGGGATCCGCATCAGGGCTGACGTTCGCAAAAGAGCGCGTCCGTGACAAGCGCCGCTTGCGCCTCGGTGGGTGAGGAAGAGCGCTACTAACGCCCTGTGCTCTGGGTCGCGCTACGACAGGACACAACCTTGACTTTCGAGCAAATTTTTACTTGGATCGCAGCGTGCCGGCTCGCGATGAAGTGACTTCTCTCATTGGGATTGGTCCGGCAGCTGCTGGACCAAACGGAGGGATCGCATTTGCAACCACGCATTGGAGCGTGCTGCTGGAGGCGCAAGGTGAATCATCGGCGGCAGAAGAAGCGCTCGAAAAGGTTTGCCGCACTTATTGGCGACCCACTTATGGCTTCTTGCGTCTACAGGGCATCCGGCCTGAGGAGGCGGAGGACCTCACCCAGGGTTTTTTCGCATTGTTATTGGAGCGCAAAGATCTGAACACTGTTCGCAAGGAGAAAGGACGACTTCGTTCTTATCTGCTTGTGGCGCTCAAACATTTTCTGGTGGACGAACGGCGCCGTGCGATGGCAGTCAAGCGAGGAAAAGGAGAGCGACTGATTCCGTTAGAGAAGCTGCGTGCGAACGAGCGGGGCGATATGGAGCCAACCGACCCGTTGACGGCCGAGCGAATCTACGAACGCCGCTGGGCTTCAGCGCTCTTGGAGGAAGTCCTTAGCCGATTGAGAGATGAATATCGGATGGCGGGTAACGGCGCGTTATTTGATTCGCTGAAACAATTGCTGCCAGATGAACCGGGAGCGCCTTCGAAGGCGGAGATCGCCGCGGAATTGGGCATGACCGAAAATGCGGTCAGGCAAGCCTTTCACCGATTTCGGCGGCGTTATCAAATCTTGTTGCGGGAGGAAATTTCGCACACCGTTGCCATGCCCAGCGACATCGAAGATGAACTGCGCCATCTCGTTGCTGTGCTACGGACGTAACCCGTGAAAGAGAAGGCGAGCGCCGCTCCCTCAATGACGAGCGTCCTCAGAATTTGTAGAAAATGCGCCGGGGAAATCCCTGTCGACGCGCCGGAAGGACTTTGCACGGCCTGCCTGCTGGAGACAGGTCTTGGCTTCTTCATAGAGGATGAAATTGACGAGCCGGTCGAGCTGGCATCGGCGCCGCGTGCTCGCACCTCTGATCGGATGGCAACGGACTTCGGCGATTACGAGTTGCTGGAAGAACTCGGACGGGGCGGCCAGGGCGTGGTGTTTCGCGCGCGGCAAAAAAGTCTTAACCGCACAGTGGCATTAAAAATCATTGGACTCGGCCAATGGGCGACGAAGGCGGACCTCAAGCGCTTCCGTTTGGAAGCGGAAGCCGCCGCCAGCCTGAACCACCCATCGATCGTTCCAATTTATGAAATAGGCGAACGAGATGGCTCCTGTTACTTCAGCATGGGACTGGTGGAAGGCGGCCGGCTCGATGAAGTGGTCGAGCGCGAGCCGATGCCGCTCCGTCGCGCAGTAGAATTAATCGCGCAGCTGGCGCGCACCATTCACTATGCGCATGAGCGCGGCATCCTTCATCGCGATATCAAACCGGGAAACGTTCTGCTCGATGCAAAGGGCGAGCCGCATCTGACTGATTTTGGTTTGGCCCGGCTGGTGGAAACCGAAAGCACTCTTACGCGCACGATGGAAGTGATGGGCACACCCAGTTACATGGCGCCGGAACAAGCCGCCGGCAAAACGAGCCAGCTCACTGCGGCGACCGATGTTTATGGACTTGGCGCGGTGTTTTACCAATTGCTCACCAGCCATCCGCCTTTTGCCGGGAGAACGACCTACGAAACCGTCCGCTTGGTTTTGGAAACCGAGCCGCGACAACCGCGACTGTGGAATCCGAAAATAGATCGCGATCTCGGCACGATCTGCCTCAAATGCCTCGATAAAAATCCGCAGCGCCGTTATCTCTCGGCGCTCGCGCTGGCCGAAGACCTTGAACGATGGCTCCGGCGTGAGCCAATCCTGGCTCGGCCCACTGACCTCTTCACTTGGGGAAGCAAATGGATGAGACGAAATCCAACCGCGGCGCTCCTCGCTGCGTCGCTGGTTGCCCTTGCCGCAGCGGTGGGGTTGATCGTCTGGAAAAGCGAACAGGTCCGCCGGCCACCAACAACCGGGATCGCCGTGCTGCCATTTGAAAATCTGAGCACTGCCAAAGAGGACGCGTTTTTTGCTGATGGCGTCCAAGACGACATTTTGACCAAGCTGGCGAAAATTGCCGATCTCAAGGTGATCAGCCGCACCAGCGTGATGAAATATCGCGGCCCGCGAAACATGCGCCAGATCGGCGATGCGCTCCGAGTTTCACACGTGCTGGAGGGAAGCGTGCGTAAGACTGGCGCCTGGGTGCATGTGAACGCTCAGTTGATCGATACCCGCACCGACGCGCACGTCTGGGCGGAGCAATATGATCGCGATTTAAAAGATGCATTTGCCATCCAGAGCGAGATTGCGCAAAAAGTCGCTGAGCAACTTCACGCCAAAATCTTGCCGGCTGAGCAATTAGCCCTCGAGCGTCCGCCCACAGCCGACCTCGTTGCCTTCGATCTCTATACTCGGGGCAGGAACCTTCTTCTCACCACGAGCTATAGCAGCAGCGCGAAAGCAAATCTGCTGGAGGCGTCCGGTCTGCTCGACCAGGCGGTCAGGCAGGATCCATCCTTTCTCCAGGCCTGGTGCCAGCTCGCTCAATCTCATGAGCAACTTTACTTCTTTGGCTTCGACCATACCCCCGCTCGCCTCGAGCTGGCCGAAGCAGCCACCGAGGCGGCCTTTCGCCTGCGTCCTGACGCGGGCGAAGCGCATCTCGCTCGCGCGGAAAATCTTTATCGAGGACGTCTCGATTACGACGGCGCTCTGGCTGAGCTGGAGGTTGCCGGCCAAACCCTCCCTAACGATCCCCAGGTATTTGCCTTGAAGGGTTACATTCAACGTCGTCAGGGCAAACAAAATGAGGCGCTGCGAAATCTCGAGCGTTCCGCTGATCTCGATCCGCGCAACGTTTTCACACTCCAGCAGATTGCGCTGAGCAGCGGATTTTCCCGCCGTTATGCCGAAGAAAAATCGATCCTGGATCGCGCCTTGAACATCGAGCCTAACGACAATGAGACCAGGGTGGCGCGCGCTCTGGTGGAATTGGACTGGAAAGCCGATACCCGGCCGCTGCATCAAACCATCGATTCCATTCGCACCACAGACGCCGCCGCGACCCGCGCGATCGCAGATGGCTGGCTGATGTGCGCACTGGCCGAGCACGATGCGGCTGCCGCCAACAATGCCCTGATCGCATTGGGCGAAGCGCCTTTGAGCGCCAGCGTCGTACACTTAAGTCATCCCGTGATCGAAGGCGTCATCGCTCGGATGTTGAAAGAGGAAGGAAAAGCACGGTCGGCTTTCGCGGCCGCGCGCGCGCTGCAGGAAAGGACGATCCAGGCGCAACCAAATTACGGGCCGCCGCTCTGCGTGCTTGGTTTGATCGACGCGGGTCTCGGACGCAAAGAGGATGCACTGCGCGAGGGTCGGCGCGCGGTCGAGCTTCTTCCCGTGGAAAAAGACGCGATTAATGGGCCTATCATGGTCGTCTATTTCGCGATGATCGCGGCCTGGGTTGGCGAGAAAGACCTCGCCTGCGAAGAGCTGGCTCGCGCCATCGGTTACCCAAACTTCCTCAGCTACGGGCATCTGAGACTGCTGCCGTTTTGG
>JAICXG010000287.1 GCA_025980625.1 Chthoniobacterales bacterium | reverse complement strand
GGTATAAGTCGCACCGTGAGCGCCTATCGCGCTTTGACTCTCGCCGTGGCGGTCCCGCCGAGATTGCTTGTGACGGTAATCTTTTGCGGGTTGGTGAGCACGTTACTAAACTTGGCGGTGTAAGTGCCGCCGCCTTTGTTTCTCAATGTGCCGAGAGTCTCGCCCGTCCGCGTTACGGTGACAGTCAGGGTTGCCGTGTCACTCGTGTCAGTGGCGGTAACCGTGAGCTGAGTGGTCGCGCTGTCATAAACCGCTTTTGTGACAGTCACGGTATCGATGGCCGCATTCACAGTTACCGACCCAACCATCCCGCAGCAAGCGCCGTGCGGTAAGCAATAATAAGCAACCGTCCCTGGCGTGGTAAAAGTGAAACTAAAGGTCGCTCCCTTGCTCAGGATTCCAGAGTCAAACAAACCGTCCGGATTCCCCGGCGTCCCCGAGGTAGCAGAGTGGAAATCTTCTGCCCACACCCATTGGACCGTGTCACCTACCTGGATCGTTACGTCCTGCGGAGTAAATTTCAGCCCATCAGCTCCGACCTGAACCTGGACAGTGGCAGCCTTGACACTCGCGAGCGAAGCTACCGCCGCGCAGCCGATACTAAATGCAACTTGGATCAAACGTTTCATGATTGCTTGGCATGATGCCGATTTTGCACGCAGAAGGGAAGAACTATTTTAAAACCAGGCGAAAACCGGTGCTATCCTCCCGGCAGGGAATATCTTAGGGCCGATAGGCAAATCCGTCGTTGAACCAGTTATTGCAACACTCGCCGGAGCCACCCCAGATCACCATCTCCGACCCGTCCCAGATCGCGGTGTGACCCGAGCGCGGCGCGGGCGCATTAGTCAAAGTCACAGCTGTCCATTGGTTTGTCTGCGGATCGAATTTCGCGCCCGTGCCAATCGGATTGCCGGCCGCGTCGGACCCGCCCCAGACGATAAATTCTTTCCCCGACCAAACCGCGGTCGCGCTGAGCCGCGCAGTGGGCGCGCCGGTCCGGGAAATCGTCTTCCAACGGTCAGCAACTGTGTCATAGAGCGCACCGTCGCCTAACGGCTGAAAGCGAGAGTTCACGCCGCCCCAGATAAAGAGATGAGTGCTGTCCCATGAGACGCTGAAGAAGAGCCGGGGCGACGGCGCATTCACCGTCGAAATAGGCGTCCACGTATCGGTGCGCGGATCATAGAGTGCGCCGTCATTGACATAGGTGCCGTCGGCAATCCCACCCCAGATCAGTAATCGCGAGCCGGTCCAGATGGAAGCGTGGCCGGTCCGACCCGATGGTGCTCCTGCTGTGCTCGTTGGCGTCCAACTGTCCGCCACTGGGTCATAGATCGCTCCAGTGTTAGTCACACCTACAAAGCCGGTCGCGCCGCCCCAGACGATGGCTCGATCGCCGGTCCAGACTAACGAATGTCCAAAGCGCCCGGAAGGCGCGCCGGTCAGGCTGGTCGCTCGCCAGGTATCTTCCACCGGGTCATAGCGGCCGCCGCTATTTAGGAAACTGTCAGTTCCGGCATCGCCACCCCAGACGATCATCTCGTGACCTGTCCAGATCACCGGGTGACCTTCGCGGCCTTCGGGTGCGCCGTTGGTCGTGGTTGCGGTCCAGCTATTGGTGGTGCGTTTCCAGCGCCCGCCGGTGTCGGCGAATGGAATAGAGTTAGAGTCTTGACCGCCCCACACGATCATCTGGTCAGTCCCATCGATCCGCGTAAAGACAGCGGAATGGGCCGTGCGAGCGGTTGGAGCATTCACGGGCGAGATCGGCCTCCAGTTATCGGCGAGGGCGACCGAAGCCAGCAGAACAGGGACAAGATAGAAGATAGAACGGATGCGCATAATTTTGTGGCTCGAGTCTTAGCCGAGACAAAACCGCGTCGTCAAGCCAAAACCGCTCCCATTTCCGGCGCGATGCGTCCGGCTGGCCTCGGCCCCGAAGGAGAGGTGAATGGCGCCCAGCCGCTGGTGAGGGCAAGAATAGGATCGGGTCGCACTGAGCTGCTATCAAGCCGAGTTGATGACGAGTTACTCTGACCGTCGTGCCGCAGTGGAATGAAGCGTGGATTGCTGAATTCTTGGCCGGCCGGGGCGAGTCCCGCGGAGGCTCCGGTCAGTCCTTCCATGAACAGCTCCGAAGAAAAAGCTTGACGCCGGATTGACCGGTCTGTTTTTCTTAGCGGCGTATCAACAAAACCCCGTGACTGAGAAAACCTTCACCGGCCCGCGCGAACGCCGAGCAGCCTATTTCCTCGCGCCCATCAGCACCCGAAGGAAAACTCCATGAACCCAAACCGTTCCAACGCTCCAACGCTTCAACGCGTTCTCAAGAGTCTTAGCCTTTACCTTGCCACGATCGGCGGGTGCGTGCTTTTGGTGCTCTTCAGCATCAGGCTCGCTCCGCCTGCACAGGCATTGGACGACTTAGGAGTATCTTCATCACTTTACGAGGCCCACACAATCCCCTTGAGCGATGAACATGCCTTTGCCTACTGGAATAGTCCGGTTGGAACCACTGCCGTGCTGGCAAAAACGCTTGTCATCAGCTTTCTCGATGCACATCTTAAATAAAATGAAAATGAAAGGTTTCATTGCTCAGGCATTTAATCTGAGGAATGCCGCCCACCCGGCACAGTTCGCGCACTATCTAGTTGCTGCCTCACTTTTTCTACTAACTAAACTGGCCTACTCAGATAGCGGCACGTGGCTAGCTAATCCGGTGGATAATAACTGGAACAATCCAGCTAATTGGTCGTCTGGCACGGTTCCGACTGTTGACGATACCGCACTCTTTGAATCTTCAACCATAACGAACATTGAGATCCCTGATGGGACTTCGGTCGGAACGATCATGTTTCTCGAAGATGCCTCCGCTTACACAATCACAGCACTGCCTGGCGTCGGCGTGGGAATAAATTTGGGGGTGACCAACAATTCAAACACAGAGCAGAACTTTGTCGGCGCAGCGGAGGGAAGTGATGCAGGCAGCTTCACCTGTTTTCAGCCGACAATCACCGGTCCGATCCAGTTTACGCAGCAAGCAACGGACGTATTCACCGATTTCCCTCCCGAGGTCACCTTTGAGATAGCAGGCGCGGGCGACGCTATCTTCCACAACGTCGGGGCGAATGTCTCAGGAGGAGTTGGTGGACATGTGAATTTTTTCTATCTCGGCACTTCGGCTGAGGAAGCCACGATCATCAATGACGGAGCTACGGTTGCAGGTGCGACTGGGGGCTCGACGCTGTTTTTGTTCAACAAACCAAGCGCGGGCAACGCCACACTGATTGCCAATAGCGGGAGTAATGGTGGTGGAGGCGGCACTATTACTTTCGCTGATGCTTCACTCGGAGACACTGCGCGACTGGAAGTCTTTGGCAACGGTTACATGGACATGAGCGCTCACGGTGGGCCGAGCCTGTCGATTGGCTCGATCGAAGGGGACGGGCAAATCTATCTCGGCAAAGCGACTCTCATCGTCGGCAGCAACTCACTCAGCACAACCTTCTCTGGTGTGCTGCACCCAGGCGATCCGAGCGGCGGCAGTGGGACTGGCTTTTTGAG
>JAICXG010000045.1 GCA_025980625.1 Chthoniobacterales bacterium | reverse complement strand
TGGAAGAAATACGCGCCGATTCGCGAACCAAGAAGGATTTCGAACTAACACGGGAGTGAGCCATGATTGCTTCTTTTATCCAGGATCTTAGCCAGCCAGAATACATTCACGTCCTGATTAATCCGCTCCCCGTCTATGGATTGGCGATGGGAATACTTGGACTCGTCATCGCTCTTATCCTGCGCAGCCGTCCCGCCCAGATTGCAACCCTCGCACTCATTCTTGTCTGTAGTGCAGTCGCCTGGCCGGTCGCACACTACGGTAACGAGGCATACGATCGAGTTCTTTCCATCGCGGATGACACAGGCGACGCATGGCTAAAGGCGCACGCCCATCGCGCGGACGAGTTAGTTGGATTTTTCTACGCGCTTGCCGTCGTCGCAGCGATTGCGATCTTTGCTCCGTTGAAATGGCCGAGGAGCGGACTCATTCTGGCTGTGGTCACATTGTTTTTCTCAGTCGTCGTCCTTGGGATGGGCGGTTACATTGCCTATGCCGGGGGCAAAATTCGCCATCGCGAATTTCGCAATGAGTTACCTCCGCCTGTCCCGCCGGACGAAGGCGAACACTAAGCCGTGCGCATCGATATCGTCACTCTCTTCCCGGAAATCTGTCGCGCGCCGCTCGACCTCAGCATGATGGGACGAGCGCAGGAGACCGGCGCGCTCGATCTCCGCATTCATAACTTGCGGAGCTGGACACACGACCGTCATCATACGGTCGATGACGCGCCCTTTGGCGGAGGGCCGGGCATGGTGATGAAACCGGAACCAATTTTCGCCGCGGTCGAGTCACTCCACAGCGAGCGCAGCCGCATTCTTATGATGACACCGCAGGGCCGGCGCTTTACTCAGGCCATGGCGCAACAGTTATCAAAAGAAGAACATCTCATCCTGATCTGCGGACATTATGAAGGAGTCGATCACCGGATCATCGAACACTTGGTCGACGAGGAAATCTCTCTTGGCGACTATGTCCTGACGAATGGCGCGATTGCGGCTGTGATAGTTGTCGACGCGACGGTGAGGTTATTGCCGGGCGTGCTTGGACATGAACTGGGCGCGACGGATGACAGTTTCAGCAGCGGCTTACTGGAAGCACCGCAATACACCCGGCCGGCAGAGTTTCGCGGCTGGAAGGTCCCGGAGGTCCTTCTTTCGGGGCATCATGCGGAGATCGCCGCCTGGCGCAGGAGCGAAGCCGAGCGCCGAACGCGTGAAAATCGACCCGACCTACTCACTTAGCCTGACGGCTGAGGAGTAACTCGGATATATCCATTACTTTCATCTCCTCCGCGCCCGGCGTGCCCGCCACGCCATCGGTCATCATGTTAAGACAAAACGGACAAGCCGTGGCTAAAGTCTTCGCTCCGGTCGCGACTGCTTCCGTCGCGCGCAACTTGGAAACGCGTTGTTCCGGCGCTTCGTCAAACCACATCCGTCCCCCGCCCGCCCCGCAGCAAAAAGTCTTTTTCCCGCAACGCGGCATCTCGCGATACTCTGGATCGTGCGCAGCCCCGATCACCTGCCGGCTCGCTTCGGTCTCGCCGTTCACCCGGGCGAGATAGCAGGGATCGTGGAGGGTGATCGGCCCTTCGTCATCGTTCTTAGATTCGTTAGGCAGACGACCTGCGGCAATCAGTTCGGCAAGGAGTGCCGAATGGTGTTGGACTTCATACTGTCCACCAAACTGCGGGTATTCGTTCTTAATTGTGTTATGGCAGTGCGGACATGGTGTGACGATTTTCTTCACCTTGCGGCGCCCGAGCGTCTCGATATTCGTCTGCGCTCGCTCCTGGAAAAGGAACTCGTCTCCAATCCGCCGCGCCGGATCGCCTGTGCAGGTTTCTTCCCTGCCGAGGACGGCAAAGTTCACGCCCGCCTGTTGGAGCAACTGTGCGGTGGCGCGCGCGATCTTTTGCGCCCGGGAATCAAAGGACGCTGCGCACCCTACCCAAAGGAGATATTCGAAGTCAGGGTTACTTTCGACCGTCGGGACGTCGAGTCCTTCAGCCCAGGCGAGCCGGTCCGTGTTCGAGCGACCGTAAGGATTCGCCTGGTTTCCAATCTGCTGGAGCGCCTTGGCCGGCGGTCCTGAGAGTCGCCCTTCGCCGATCAGGTCGCGACGCATGTCGCTGATGAGATCGACATGGCCGATTAGGACCGGGCATTCCTGGACGCAGGCCTGACACATGGTGCACGCCCAAAGCGTTTCGTCGCGAATTGTCTCATGGACATTTCCGCCGCCTAACGACATTAAGTCGCGCAAATCGACGACGACGGCTTTGGGCGAAAGCGGCTTGCCCGAGGCGAACGCCGGGCAGGCGTCCTCACAACGCCCACATTCCATGCAGGCATCCAGGCTAAGAAGCTGGGACTGAGTAAAGTTGCGCAGCTCCGCCACCCCGGTGCGACCGCTTTCTTCCACTTCCGCCATGGTTAAGGGCGCGAGTGCGCCCATCGGTCGCTTCGGGCGGGTGGCAATGTTTAACGGCCCGGTAAGAGTGTGAAGGAAGCGATTAACCGGAAACGTAACAAAGAACGCGCCAACAAGAATGGCGTGCACCCACCAGCTCGCGAGGTGCAGATTCTGCGCCGTCTTCAAACCGAGTCCCCGCAGGAAAGTGACGTCAATCGCCCAGCCGATAACCGACCAGTGAGCCAGCCAAGGCTGCACCTGAGTAAAATGAATCCGCAAAGCTTCGACCAGAAAGCCGGTGAGTCCAATCGCGAGCAAGCAACTGAGGAGCCACCAGTCGCGCCAGTTATGACCGAGACTCGGGGGTTTGGACCAGGCGCGGCGATAGAGGGCAAGGAGGCAACCGAGACAAAAAGCGACGCCAAAGATATCCAGCGTTACTTCATAGATGAGATAATACCAGCCATGGTGAAAGTAATAGGGACCGTCATAGGCGATCGCGAGAAGCGTGGTTCCAATGGCGAGAACGATAAATCCACTCGAGAGCAGCAGGTGAAGAAGTGCGCCGAGTGACTTCTTGTGGACTCGTTTCTGAGCCAGGGCATAGACTGTAAGGCGCTGAAGCCAGACCCGCCAGTCACGGGTAAACCCGGGGCGTTCTCCGGTGCGCCAAAGTCGCCGGCGCTTTTCCAGCTGCCACGCCATTACAAGCATGCTGGCAGTGATCATGATGAAGAAAACGATCCGCATCCATGGGGCGATATTGACAAAGACCTGCCGAGTGGTGGTTTGAACATCCAGCGCGATCATTGACTTAACCAAGTGGTTCGTAACCAGGTTGTGTGTTATTCCCGGTCGCGAAGCGCTTCTATCAGCTCGGGCACGACTTGATGCACGTCACCGACCAAAGCATAGGTCGCCATCTGGAAGATGGGTGCGTCAGGGTCTTTGTTGATGGCAATGATGACCCGGGAATCTTTGATCCCGGCGAGATGCTGGATGGCGCCGGAAATCCCAAGCGCAATGTATAAGTCTGGGGCGATGACTTTGCCGGTCTGGCCAATTTGGTAGTCGTTAGGAGCGAGGCCCGTGTCGACCGCCGCACGGGTTGCGCCGATGGCACCGCCGAGCGCATCGGCGAGACCGCCGACGAGGCGATCGAAAGTCTCTTTGTCTTTCAAGGGACGGCCGCCGCCAACCACGACCCGGGCCTCAGTCAGATCGGGCCGATCCGAAATGCGTTCTTCGCGGGAGACAAATTGCATTCCGTTAGGCAGAAGGGCGGCGTCGACCGCGAGTTGCTCGATGGGACTCACGGCTGTGTTGCCGGTTGGCGCGGCAAAAGCGGAGGCGCGGATACTTAGGACACGTCGCTCACTCCCAAGCTGCACAGTCGCGATCATACTACCGGCATTGATCGGTCGGGTAAAAGAGTTGCCGTTCCCTTCGATCGTCATGACATCAGTAAGCATTGGCGCGTCGAGTAAGGCAGCGGCCCGGGGCAGAATGTCTTTGCTGAAGGTTGAGGAGGTGCCGAGCAGTGTCGTGGCGCCGCATTTTTGAAAAGCGTCTGCGATGACGAGAGCATAACGATCGGCAAGCGGCTCGGCTAACTCGGCGTGGTCCGCCACGAGGAGTGACGCGGCACCGTAACCTAGGAGTGACTTCGCCATTTCGCCCACGGCCGAGCCAAGCAAGAGGAGCGAATAGTCGCCACCGAGTTGCTGCGCAGCGGTGACGGCGTGCAGCGAAGGGCGTTTCACCTGCTGGCGATCGTGCTCGATGAGGATGAGCGTGTTCGTTTTCGTCAAAGGACTTTCGCCTCCTCCTTGAGCTTGATGACCAGTTCTGCAACTGACTCAACCCTGGTCCCGGCACTGCGTCTCGCAGGGCGAGCCGTCGAACTTAGCCGGGTAAGCGGCTCGACGATTACGCCTAACTGTTGGCAGGTTTGTACGTCGATAGGCTTTTTGCGCGCTTTGATCAGCCCGGGTAGTGAGACATAGCGCGGTTCGTTGAGCCGAAGGTCAGCTGTGATTATAGCCGGCAGATTAACGTCAATCACCTCAAGACCGGCGTCCGTCTCGCGCGTGCAGCGGGCGCGAGTGCGGTTGTCGAGCAACTCAATCTTTGAGACAAAGGTTGCCTGAGGCCAGCCTAACAATCCGGCGAGCATCTGGCCGACCTGATTGGAATCGTCATCGACCGCCTGTTTCCCCATAAGAACGAGTTGCGGCGCTTCCTTCTCGATCACGCCGCGCAGGATGCGGGCGACGGCATAAGGATCGAGTAACCGCGCATCGTCGATCCGGATCGCTCGATCCACACCCATGGCCATTGCGGCGCGGACTTGCTCATCAATGCTGGATGGCCCGATAGTTACTCCTACAATCTCACTCGTTTCGCCGCGTTCGCGAATCCGGAGTGCTTCTTCGATTGCGATCTCGTCAAAAGGATTAATGACCGACTTTGCGGTGCTGCCTGAGTCTCCCGGCGCGGCGGCCTCGTAGGGGTCGGGCACGCTCTTGAAAGCCACCAGGATTTTCTCTACCGGCTGAGTCACAGGCCGATGAGTGAAGCGATGATGTTACGCTGGATTTCGCTCGTCCCAGAATAAAGCTTTGCGCCAATCGCATCGCGCAACTCACGTTCGACTTCGTACTCTGTCATATAACCATAGCCGCCGTGGATCTGGATTGCGTCCTCGGCGCATTTCACCCAGGCATCGGCGAGATGGAGTTTGGTCATCGCGGCTTCGAGATAAACGGCCTTTCGGTGACCCGCGACCCAGCCGTAGTGATAGAGTATGTGACGCGCGCTCTCGACCCGCAGTTTCATGTCGACGATCTTACTTGCGACGAGTTGGTATTTGCCGATTGATTGGCCGCCTTGTTTGCGTTCGTTAGCGTAACGAATGCATTTCTCGAGCAGGCGCTGCATCGAGCCGACCGCGCTGGCGAGAATGCAGCCGCGTTCCCAAGTCATCGAGCGGGTGAAAAGAAACGCGCCGCCGCCTTCTTTGCCGAGGAGATTTTCCGCCGGAACTTCGCAGTTTTCGAAGAACACCTCAGCCATCGGCGAAGTGCGCACGCCCATCTTCTCGATCTTGTGCGAGGGATCAAAACCGGGCGCGCCTTTCTCGACTAGGAAGGCGGTGATGCCGTCCTGGCCGCGGCTTTTGTCGACATTGGCGAAAACGACCAGCATGTCGGCGATCGGCCCGTTCGTGCAAAAGATTTTGCTGCCGTTGAGAATGTATTTGTCGCCTGCGCGAGTCGCGGTCGTGGCGAGAGCGAAGGCATCGGAGCCGCTGTTGGGCTCGCTCATCGCGTTGCCGCCGATGAGAGTGCCGTCGCACAGCCCGGGCAAAAATTTGCGCTTTTGCGCCTCGGTGCCGTTGAAGACGAGCGGGATCACCGCGGTCCACATATGGGCGTTGATGGAGAAGAGCAGACCGTTGTCCTTGCAGGCGTAACCGAGCCGCTCGAGCGCCGCGACCGTCGTTAGGGGATCCTGGCCGAGCCCGCCGTATTCGGTTGGCACGAGCAAGCCCTGGATGCCGAACTCGCCGCATTTCTTCCAGGCGTCGTGATTAAAGACAGCGTTCCGATCGTTCTCGATAACCTCGTAAGTGAGTTGCTCGCGGCCAAAACGACTGACCGCGTCGAGCAACTCGCGTTGTTGGTCCGACCACGAAAAATCCATTCGATCAAGTTATCTCGCTAATGCGCCCCTGCATCCCGAACAATTGAGCAAAGCCGATGCCGTTGCGTCGGGATTCTCCCGCGGACGCGGTGAGCGGCCATTCTAGAACCGCGGCGAAAACCGGTCAAGCCGCAGGCGTTGCGGTTGATGCGGCGCGTGCCCGGCGGCTGGCCCGTGGCTTAGTCGAGAGGGCGCCCGAGAAAGCCAAGGAATTCCTTGAGAAACTCAATCTTCGAGAGGCGCTCAAGGCGACGGATGTTGAAACTCTTGCTGATCTTGCGTTCCAGGAGAGAGAAGGCATCGCGGACAAAGAGCTCCTGTCTTTCCACGCCAAAGCGGACGACAAAAGTCGACATCAACGCGCTTCCACATCGCTCTGGCGCGAGGTTGCTGTAAGCCATCACTGCATCGAAAAGATGGAGCTCGGTCCATTGTTTACTCACCTCGCAGCTCTCGTCCGCCTTTGCCTCCTTGAAAAAGTCAGCCGCATCATCGCTGCGGAGTGGCCGGGCGGGCCGCTTTCGCTTTGGAAGATAGCGAGCGCTCGAGGGCCAGGCGCGCGCGCCCCAAAGCTCTGCCAGCTCGAGCAGAGTGCGCTCGGCCGCCGCAGCCAGGGTTTGGATTGAGACCGTATCGCCGTCGAGAAACCAGAGCCAGATAGCAGACTCAATCTGCCGCCGTGCAGCTTCGATTTTGCTCAGCTTTATCAGCTGCGGCTTGATGCAACGATCCATGGCTTGGGTCTGAGTAAGTGAGGAGCGATCAACCGGCAGCTGATTTCGCTTTACGATCGATTGTAGTGAGGTCGTTGTTTGACTGTCAAGGGAAGGAAGTCTCTGCGCACTAAAAACCACCCGCGTCGCACCGAAGTAGTGGTTGCGACGATCAAGCGCCTAACAAAAAACGTGCACTTCGCGCGACCACCAGGCAGGATGACGCCATGAACTTCACAAGAAATATCGGGATGCTTCTGCTGGCTATTTATCTCATCGTCATCGGAATTATTGGCCTGACCGGAATCGGCGGCGGCATTCTGTTGCCGATCCTGGCGCTCGTAGCGGGTATCTTTATCCTAATCGGCAGGTAAGTCCTGAGTTCCGCCTGTTCTTCTGCCGCGGGCGGCTGAATTTGGAATTGCCTGCGGGCACGGCGGAAGACACTCTGGGCAGGATGAAAATTCTTATCCTGATTGTGCGCACGCTGCTTGGCCTGATCTTTGGCGTCTTCGGGTTGAATGGTTTCTTGCATTTCCTGCCGGCCATGGGCGCCGCGCCACCTCCCGGGAGCGCAGCCGCTGAGTTCTTCCACGCCGTCTCGACAGGCGGCTATATGCCGGTGGTTTTTGCCTGCCAGATCCTTGGTGGCGCGCTGTTACTCTTCAACTTGTGGCCGGTGCTGGCTCTCGCAATTCTGTGCCCGATCGTTTTTAATATCGTTCTCTTCCACGCCACGATGGCGCCGAGCGGTTTGCCGCTGGCGATCGTCGTGACGGTGCTTTCGCTCTTTCTGGTTTGGGCCTACTGGGATCACTATCGCCATCTTCTCCGCCAGCCTAACCAGTGATTGTCTTTCACGATCCGCGCTCGGCTGAGTACACCGCAACCGGTCACCCGGAACGGCCGGCGCGAGTTGTGGCCAGCGCGCGGTATCTGCGGGCTGCGCATCCCGAGTGGGCATGGCCGCAGCCTCGGGAGGCAACGGAGGAAATTCTCCTTCGCGCACATAGCCCGGAACATCTCGAGCGCATTCGCGCCGCGGAACAGGACTTCGACGCCGACACTCCCGCTTATCGCGATCTCTTCAGTCATGCCGCCCGTGCGGCTGGGGCAGCCTGCGCGGTGGCTGCGTCATCGTTAGGCGGCGAGCGCGCTTTCAGCCTGATGCGACCGCCGGGCCATCACGCAACCCGCAATCAGGCGATGGGATTTTGTTACTTCAACCACGTCGCGGTCGCCGCGCTCGACGCGCTCGAGCGCGGAGCGATGCGGGTGGCGATCTGGGATTTCGACGCTCATCATGGGAACGGCACCGAAACGATCGTCGAGGGCAACCGGCGCATCGCTTTCGCGTCGGTGCACCAGTTTCCCGGTTATCCCGGTACCGGCACGCGATCCTTCGATAACATTCACAATTTTCCAGTGCGCCCGCTCGCTCCGCGCAACGAGCATCGCGAGGCTGTGGAGCGGGCGCTCGAGGCGTTGCTCGAATTCCAGCCTCAGCTCATTCTCGTTTCCGCCGGGTTCGACGCTTTCACAGGGGATCCGATCACGCAGATGAACTTGGAAGCGGAAGACTTCGCGACGTTTGGCAATTGGTTGCGCGAGTCGGGCGTCGCGGCGGGCGCGATCCTCGAGGGCGGCTACAGCGATGAACTGCCGCAGTTGATCGATGCTTTCCTCACCGCCTGGGAAAACTAACAATTCAGCGCGCCGCTCAAAATGATTTGGCAACCTCTCACCCTGCGGCGAATAGTTCCCCCACATCGGGCCGTAGCACAGCTTGGTAGTGCGCTTGAATGGGGTTCAAGAGGTCGTGGGTTCGAATCCCGCCGGCCCGATTTTCAAATCGGCTTCTTTCCCTGTAGGACTCACTCTTTCGGAGCGAGATCGGCGACGATTCTTTCAAAACGCGGATCGCCGCGAAGATTATCCCAGTAGGGGCGAAGTTTTAGGTTGCCGTAATTCAAAGTGCTCGGGATGCGCAGGGTCGCCTTGATCTGATCGAGCGCGAGGTCCTTCTCACCGCACCAGGCGTAAATGACACTTAGATATTTCACCAACTCCGAACCATCGAGTGCGTCCTTGGTCACTGGCAGAATCTCGACTGCGCGACGCCCTTCCCGGATCGCTTCTTCTTTCCGGCCCAGGGCGGCGTCGATTAATCCGAGGACGGTGTGAATCGGACCGTAATCGGGTTGATCGCGGATGGCTTTCTCCACTTCGATGCGAGCGGCGAGGAAGGCGTTTTGAGCCGCCACCGCATCGCCTCTCGCTTGCGCCGCGAGGCCCTCACAGAAAGTGCGGGGGAAATTGATGTCGATGGAAGTACCAGTGGCGGGGATGGCCGAGAGGGCGCGAGCGGCGGTGGGCGCATCACGGTTGCTCAGCGCCAGGAATAGCCATTGGTCGGCAAAGTCAGGCGCCGAAGCCGGGTCCTCGGAGAGCAGCGTCTCGATCGTGCGTTGAAGAGGTCGGGTGTCGGCCCGCCATTCGTAGTCGACGACCGCGCGCGTGATGCGGGTGTCGAGATCATGCGGCGCGACCTCGAGGGCGCGATCGAGCGCGGCGGCCATGGCGCGAAACTGCCGCAGTTCTTCATAACTGGCGGCGATCTGCTGGAGGAGAAAAACGTTGCGCGGGTCGAGATTGACCGCTCGCTGCAAGCTCCGAGCCGATTGATTCCACAATCCCTGACGCCGATCGATGTAGCCAGCAAGCTCGAAAGCCTCCGAATTGTTGGGGAGCGCACGTTGCGTCTGCTCTAATTCGGCACGGGCTTGATCGTAATCGAGGTGACAGCGGTAGAGGAAATTTGCCCGCGCAAGATGCGTCTCGCCAGCCTGCGGGCGGAGGCGCGTGACCATTTCGAGCGCCGACTCGGCCAAGGCGAGCCGGGCCGGAGTATGGTCAAATCCAAAGAAATAGATGTAATTATGCGCGGCCGCCAGCTGACACCATGCAAGGTAGAAATTCGGATCCCACGCGACTGCCTGGTCGAGCGCCTGGACTGCCTGTTGCAGCTTCCCGTTGATTTGCGCGTTAGAGACACTGGCAACGAGGGTTTTTCCTCGAACATAGAGGGAGTAGGCGACCAGATCGTGGGTAGGTCGTTCGTCGATCGCGGCCTTCTCTTGCGCAGTGACAGTGGCGTGTAGTTGGCCGGCGATTCGCTGGGTGATGTCACTTCGGGCTCCAAAAACATCGTCGAGCCCCCGCTCGTAGCTTGCACTCCATAGACTGATTCCTCTGCGTGCGTCCGTCAGCCGAACTATGATTCGAACGTGGCTGCCCACCTGACCTACTTTGCCTTCGAGGATGTGACCCGCGCCCAAGCTTTGCGCGATTTGGCGCAGGTTACGCGGCCTGTCTGGGGTGTAACTGCTCACCGAAGTGCGACTAATTACCCGCAGATCGGCGAGCCTTGAAAGGGCCGTAATCGTATCGTCCTGGATCGCGTCGGCCAGGACTTGCTCTTGCCCGCCGCCATCTTCCTCAAATGGGAGCACTGCAATGCTTTTTTCGGCGAAGGAAGCGACATAGGTGGACTCTGCCGAAACCGGCGGCGTGATTTCCGGAGCAAGCCGATTTGAAAGGCTCCATAATCCGAAACCGAGCGCACCGGCCGTCGCGACCAGGACAACGGCAGTCACAGCGGTCCGTCGCCGATCAGTTGTCGTGGGCTGATTCTCACCTACGAGGCGAGTCGCCTCTTTTGGCGAGGTCAACTCTTCGGCGTAAGGATTCATCGATTCGTCTCGGTGCGTCTTGCTGAAGTCAGTAACCACGTATCTATGCGGAAGCTCTGGCGCTTACGGGAAGCAGGAGATGTTCCAGCCCAAGCGGCCGACAGGTTTTTAGCCGCGATTGCAAAATTTTTTCCGCCAGGCTCAAAAGTAGCTTGTGAACCATGCACTAGAGCCATGTTCAAGCTGCGCGACCGCTCCATCCGACAAAAGATCATGCTCGTGATCATGCTGATCTCGGGAGTAGTGCTTTTGCTCGCCTTTGCCGCGCTCTTCTATTTCCAAGGCTATACGCTTCGGCAGCAATCCGCCCACGAACTCGCCGTCGTCGGCGAAATCACAGCCCACAACTGCGCCGCCGCCGTCATGTTCAAAGATGAAGACGCGGCCGGGCAAATCCTCGCCGGACTCAAAACGATGCCGCAAATCGTCAGCGCGCGTCTGGAATTAATGGATCGGCAGCGGCTGGCGTTTTTTGGGACGCCGCGAGATGCAGTGGAGATCCGATCCGCCTCCCGGGAAGGAGGCTTCCAGATTCGAGGCAGTCGCATTCTTCTGGTGCAACCGGTTCTACTCAACGGCAAACGTGAAGGGACGCTTTATCTCCTGGCTGATTTGCATGCCATGACCTCGCAGTTGCTCGCGCTTTTCGGCGGCATTTTTGCTCTGGTCCTCGCTGCTTCGCTGCTCTTCGCGTTCGTTCTTTCGAGTCAATTCCAGCGGTTCATCACGAAACCGATTCTGAGCCTCGCCGGCACCGCGCGCACAATCGCAGATCACAAGGACTATTCTGTCCGCGCCGCCCGAGTCTACGACGACGAAGTGGGCGTTCTGACTGATGCGTTCAATCAAATGCTCTCGCAGATTCAATCTCAGGACAGCGCGCTGCAAGGCGCGCAAGTGAAATTGCGCGAGCAGGTCACCGCGCTGCAACGCGAAATTAGCGAGCGCGAGCGCGCCCAGGCCGCGCATGCCCGGCTTACGGCCATTCTCGAAGCGACGCCCGACATCGTCATTAGCGCAGATCCGGACGGAAGGGCCTTCTATCTTAACCACGCCGGAAGAGAGCTTATGGGTTTGGCGGAGGGCAACGACCTAAGCGGGCTCAAAACGCTCGACCTGCACCCCTCTTGGGCGCGAGAGATCATATCGAAAACGGGATTACCCGCAGCCTTGGAAAATGGATCGTGGTCGGGTGAAACTGCCATTCTCAACCGCAATTGCGAGGAGGTGCACGTCTCACAAGTCCTGATCGCGCACAAGAATTCCGAGGGCGGTCTGGAATACGTTTCGACTGTGATGCGCGACATGACCGAGCGGCGTCAGGCAGAAGAAGCATTGCGCATTTCGCAACAGAAATTACTCGAGACTTCGCGGCTCGCTGGTATGGCCGAAGTCGCCACTGGTGTGCTCCATAATGTCGGCAATGTCCTTAACAGTGTGAACGTTTCCGCCAGCCTGGTCGTGGAAAAGCTGCGTCGCTCAAAGGCCCCAAAGCTGGCCCAGGCGGCCGCCCTTCTCACCGGTAAAAACGGAGATCTTGCAGACTACCTCACGAATGATCCGAACGGAAAAAAGCTACCCGGCTATCTCGCGAAGTTAGGCGAGTTCTTCATCGCCGAGAATGCCGAACTGCTCGCCGAGGCCGATCAGCTCGGACGCAATATTGAACACATCAAAGAGGTCGTCGCGATGCAGCAAAGCTACGCCAAGGTCAGCGGTGTCTTCGAAGATCTCCCACCGGAACGTCTCGTCGAGGACGCAATCGCGATGAATGTTTCCGCCTTCGAGCGCCACGGGATTGCGCTCGAGCGGCGATTTTCACCCGTCGCATCCGTTCGGGTGGATCGGCATAAGGTCCTTCAGATCATGATCAATCTCCTCCGGAACGCGAAGTATGCGCTCGACGATTCGAAGCGGCTCGATAAACGGATGACGATTTCGATCTTCTCGCCTAACGAGCAAAGGGCTCACATCGCGGTAACTGATAATGGCATCGGTATCTCTCCAGAAAATCTGACTCGCGTTTTCGGACATGGCTTTACGACCCGGGAAGAAGGTCACGGATTCGGCTTGCACAGCGGTGCCCTGGCCGCGCGCGCGATGGGCGGCTCGCTTTCGGTGGCCAGCGCCGGGATTGGCCAAGGCGCCACCTTCACTCTCGAGCTCCCCATCGCAGTTACGACACCGAAGACATGATCGAAAGTTCGTTAGACTTACAACCGAAGAATCGCCGCATTCTCGTGATCGACGACAACCCGTCGATTCACGAAGACTTCCGCAAGATCCTGAGCCCGGCCGACGGCAAATTGGCCTCGGAACTTGACACCGATGAAGCGGCCCTCTTCGGCGAAACGAGGAACACTTCGCAATCATGGGAGTTTAAGATCGACTCGGCCTTTCAAGGCCAGGAGGGATTGGAGAAAGTGCGCGCCGCGGCAGCCAACGGAGCGCCCTACGCCGTCGCCTTTGTCGATGTCCGCATGCCCCCGGGATGGGACGGCATTGAGACGATCTCGCGAATCTGGAAGGAAGTCCCTGACCTCCAGACCGTCATCTGCACTGCTTACTCGGATTATTCGTGGGAAGAAATCGCAAAAACCATCGGCAACACCGATCAGATGCTGGTGCTCAAAAAACCTTTCGACAACGTCGAAGTCTTGCAGATGGCGCACGCTCTTTCGCGGAAATGGGAGCTCACTCAAATCGCGCGTCGACAAATGGGTGAGCTCGAGGCGCTGGTCGACCAACGGACCGCCGAGTTGCGAGCGACGAATGAAGAGCTGACCAGCGAAGTCGCGGAGCGGGTGATGGCCGAAGCGGCGCTGCGCCATTCGGAGGAGCGATTCTCGAAAGCCTTTTACGGAAATCCATTGCCGATGGCGATCCGGCGGCTCGGCATCGGCGGTTATATCGACGTTAACGCTAGTTTCCTCGCGCTCCTGGGAGCTACACGCGAAAAGGCCCTCGCCGAAGGTGCCCAACTTTGGACGGAAGCCGAAGTTGACGCGAAGATTTCCGCCGAGCTTGCTGAGCACCGCATCGTAAGGGAGTTAGCGGCGACAGTTAGAACAGGCTCCGGAGAAACGCGTCAAGTCATTGTTACCGCGCAGATTCTCAATCTCGGAGACGCTCCTTATCAGTTACTCATCCTTCAGGACACGACTGTTCGCACCCGCTTGGAAAATGAACTGCGTCAGGCGCAAAAAATGGAAGCGGTGGGTCGACTGGCGGCTGGGGTTGCCCATGACTTCAACAACATCCTTACAGTTATCCTGGGCAACACTTCGCTCCAATTACGCAACGCGCAGCTGGACGAAAAGCTCAGCTCCTCTTTGCAACAGGTGGAACAAGCGGCCGAGCGCGCAACTGCCCTCACCCGGCAACTCCTCGCTTATAGCCGGAAACAGGTCATTCAACGCCGTCCTCTCGCGCTCAACGCGGTAGTCGAACAGACCGTCACAATGCTGCGGCGGATTATTGGCGAACATATCGTGCTCGACATGCAGCTCACGCCCGGCCTGCCGCCGATCTTCGCCGACCGCGCAAGCATCGACCAGGTGATCATGAATCTCGCCTTGAACGCTCGTGATGCCATGACCAATGGCGGGACATTGACAATTGCGACATCGAATATTGAAACCGGCCCGGAAGCTTGCGCGCAGAATCCCGAGGCCGAGTTGGGCCGGCACGTCTGTCTTGCTGTGCAAGATACCGGTCATGGCATGGATCCCGCAACTGCCGCCCGGATTTTCGAACCATTTTTTACAACCAAAGGACCCGGTGAAGGCACCGGGATGGGATTGGCCACCACCTACGGCGTGGTCAAGCAACATGGCGGATGGGTGGAGGTCGACACCGTCGTCGGCCGGGGCACAACCATTCGCGCCTTCTTTCCACTCTGTCCGCAAGGAATAGAAGTCGAACCCGAGAGGCACGAGAATCGACCAACTGCCGCTGCAACGGCCGAAGGTATTACAATCCTGGTGGTCGAGGATGAGGAAGTGCTACGGGAATTTGTTGCCGAAGCCCTTGGCGCCCTTGGCTATCGCGTGCTCAAAGCCGCCAATGGCCGCGCCGCGCTGAAAATCTGGGCCGAGCACCGCGAAGAGATCGATCTGCTCCTGACTGATGTAGTCATGCCCGAATCCATTTCCGGCCGGCAGCTCGCGCAAACT
>JAICXG010000086.1 GCA_025980625.1 Chthoniobacterales bacterium | reverse complement strand
ACCGAGCAGGAACTCATCGCGCGATGAGTTCGAATATTGAAAGTTCGCGCGCGGCCGAGCCGGTCGGCGCCTTTCCGCACGCGAAACGAGTCGGTGACTTTTTGTTTCTCTCTGGAATCGGCCCGCGAGTGCGCGGGAGCAAAGAAATCCCCGGTGTGACCTTCGATGCCGAGCGCAATGTCGTGAGCTACGACATCGAGAAGCAATGCCACGCCGTTTTTGAGAATGTCCGGCTGGTTCTCGAAGATGCGGGCGCAAGTTGGCGCGACATTGTTGATGTGACTGTCTTCTTAACCGACATGAAAAAGGATTTCCCGATCTTTAACAGGATCTATCCCGAATACTTTGCCGGCCCGGACAAACCTAATCCGACGCGGACGACGGTGGAAGTCGCCGCGCTGCCAACGCCGATTGCGATCGAGCTCAAAGTGATCGCGAATGTCAGTTGAGCTCGCGCCCGAACTCCGCGACTTCATCGAGCATTGCCTGGGCGCGATTTACACTGCGCCCGATCCAGCTGCCGCGCAGTGCACGGCCGCATCTGCTCAGCGAGCGGGAGAGAAGCATGAGGCCGTAGTTCACGGCCAGACAGACGAGCACCGACAAGATCAGCCAGTAGACCTTCTGTGGGTTTTCACTCCAGACGTGGTCGCCAAGGAAATACAGGACGATGAGCATCACCGGCAGCCAGACGACTGAGCCTGTCATGCCAAACCAGATGCCGGTGCGGATATGCCAGGCACTCAGTTCCGCGAGTTGCTTCTGAATGACAACGACCGGCGCGCTGTAATCGATTCGGCGAATCAGGATGATGTCGCGAACGGCGAAGGCGATAAACATGATGCCATAGGCCTGGAGCAGTAATCCGCAGATGACTAACTGTGGCTCGCCGATGTGGCTCAGCCAAAGCTCGGCCGAGACGCCAGTGATAACCGCGCCGATGAGCATCTGCAAAATCTGTCCGAGCGCGAGTGGGTGCAGCCGCGAACGGAAGCGGGCCAGCTTGCTGTCTTTCAGTTGCCGCAATGTGAGTGCGTTTTGGCGCTCGAGTTTCTGGCTTAATTCGTTCCAGGCGGCTTTAAGCTCATCGAGAGTATCGGTTGGCATCATTGTTAGTATTTGTTGTTAACTGTTGGCGGAGGTGTTGCTTCAGGCGGCTCAATTTCGTACCGACATTCGTTTCGGCAATTCCCAGGATGGCTGCAATCTCGCGGTAAGTGTGATCGTCGAGATAGAGAAGCATGAGCGCGCGATCGAGTGGCGCGAGAGTAGCGATGACTCGTTGCAAGATTGCGATGCGCTGGTCCGGCTCCGCGGCGGCGATGTTTTGGTCGATTGGTTCGATCGCGCTTTCCTCGAGAGAAATGGTCTGCCGGCTGGGATGAGTGTGGCGGCGGAGAAAGGAGATCGCGACGTTGAGAGCGATGCGATACATCCAGGTCGAGAAAGGCCGTTCGGGTGAGTAACGCGGATAAGCGCGCCAGAGCTGAATGGTGATCTCCTGGGCAAGGTCCTCGCGATCGGCTGCCCTGCTCGTGTAGCCAAACGCGACCTTCCGAATGATCCCGCCATGTTGCTCGAGCAGGCGAGTGAAGAGTTCCTCGTCGGTCAAGCCGGTCATGATAGTGGAAAAGGCGTGCATTTGCGATGATCCCAGCTGCGTCCGTGAAGGTGATTCGCGCGCCGGCCAAAAAAATCACACTTAAAATTAAGGGCGACGTCAACGAATGGGGACTCAGAGGTGGAACTTGCGTTCACCACAATCCTCTTCCCGAGGAGAAGAGGACGCGTCAGGGTCAGGTGAGGGGAATGTGCTTTCGAAATTGCGACGCGAACGACTTGGCCGATGCTGAGTGAAATGAGCGCGCACGGTTTTCGCATTCTCGCTGCCGATCACACCGGAATTACAGTCAGCAACCTCGAACGTTCACTCACCTTTTGGCGCGACGTCCTTGGGTTCGAGTTATCGCATCGCCCGCATCAAACCGGCAAACTGGCGAGCGAGATCACCGGTGTGCGGGGCGCGGAGATTTCGATCGCCGTCCTGAAAGGTTACGGACATAAGATCGAGCTGCTCGAGTATTCAGCACCGGTCGATCGGAAACATTTCGTCCCGCGAGCGTGTGATGTCGGCTCCGCTCACGTCGCCTTGGTCGTCGATAATCTCGACGCGGTTTTACAGAGGGTTGCCGAATCGGGATGGCAAGCGGCCGGCCAGCCGCAAACACTCACTGCCGGGCCGAACGCCGGCAAACGTGTCGTGTATGTGCGCGATCGGGACGGCATAACAATCGAGTTCATGCAGCCGCCTAACGAGGCCTGAGCAGCCAGGATCTCGCAGCCGCTCGCCATTTGCGCGGGAAGCTTGTGTCAGACCTACCGATGCGGACCGGCGAATCGCAATCTAATTGTCGATCGCGTAGACTTCCACGAGAGCGATACCGGCGCTGTTATTAGCTCCGCGCACGATCGCGGTGTAGGCGCCTGGTTGGAGGGTCGCAACGATGGCTGATTCCCTGGCGTCCGACGGTGCTGCAGCGGTGTCAATAATGGCCTGTTCCTGCCCGCTGCGCCAGTTATCATTTTGGTAAATGAGCGAGCCGTCGCTGTCATGCAATTCCATCACAGGATCGGCCAAGGCTCCCTCAATGCCATCCGCGATGAGCGATGGGCCGATCGCGCGCAGGAGCAACCTGCTCGGCTCTGTCCCGCTGACCGTGAACCCGGCGATCACCACCGCGTCATTGGTTCCGACGAGACCGCGCGTCGACATGTTGAGGAGGCGAGAGTTACCCGGCTCAAGATCGTAGAGTTCAATAAGTGCGTTACCGGCAGAGCCATCAACGCCGCGAAGCACGGCCGTGTAGGCGCCTGGGGCGAGACTTCGGCTGATGGCCGACTCGGCGGGGTTGGAAGGCTGTAAGTTTGCGGGCACGGTGCCTGGCGGGAGCGACGTCCAGTTGTCGTTTTCGTCGACCATGTTTCCCGCGGCGTCAAAGAGCTCGAGGGTTGGATCAGCCAGCAGCTGAGCCACACCGAACTGGGCGAGTGAGGGTCCGATACCGCGGATGACGACGAGCTTGTTAGTATCTCCCGAAATGATGAAGCCGCCGATTAAGACCTCATCGGCATTGGCCACATTGCCGCGGGTGGAAAGGTTGGCGAGATACTGCGGGGGTGGAGTTGGGGTGGGTGTTGCCGATGGAGTTGCGAAAGGTGTGGGGCTTGGGGTACCTTCCGGTGGCGGAGTGGCGGTGGGCGAGGGGGTCGGGATTGGCGGTGAGCCGACGATACCGGAGACTTCCTGCGAGTATGCGCTTTCCAATCCTGACTGGTTATAGGCAGTAACGGCAAAGTAATAACGGCTGCCTACCTCGAGATTGGAAATCGTGGCCGTGATCTCATTCTGATTATCTTGCTGAGCGGTGTAGAGCCGGCTCGAGGTACCCCAGTAGACCTTATAACCGACCACGTCAGTCTCAGTGCTGCGGTCCCACGCGAGGGAAATGCTGCCGTTCGCGGCAAAGGCGTTGACCGAAGTAAGGAAGATAACGACGAACGGCAGAAGCCGTCGGACGAAAGGAAGCGTGGTCTCTAACACGACGAGCATTCGCGTCATCGAGCAGGCGGCATGCCCGTTGCGCGAAACTGATTTGGACCTTTGACAGGAGCTTCATTCCCACTCCAGAAGCGGGTTTGGGTTTTCGCCTTCGAGTTAGATGAAAGAGGGCTGAAACTGAAAAGAACGCGTCAGACGGCGCAGGGTCGGCGGCGTTCGTCGCGAGCGAATGCGCCGACACGCGCCCGGCCGGGAAAGCAGCGTGCTTACGTTAGGACAGTATTTCGGCCCAGGCAGACCTGATCGAATGCCTCCGGCGCAAAGCCTTATTCAGCTTTGGCTGGACCAAAGTCAGCCCATCCGTGTCCTCGAAAGCCTCGGGCGCGCGGCGCAGTTCACGCAGCAGGAAAGCCAGCGAAACCACAGCGAAACCGATTCCAACGGATAACATGCTGCTTTACAAGAGCATAGTGTGTGCCTGTGCCGCCACTCGAAGGGGGTTGCCCTGCAACAGCCGTTTTTCGTGTATTTAGAATCAACAGTGCTGTCAGGCTGACGAGTCGTTGCCCCGGCAGCTCGGAGGAGTCTGGTGGCGGCGGGAGAAAGGAGTGCCGGGCGTTTAAAGCGGCGCTCAAAGTTTATCTTGCTTCGCACGCGGTTTGCTGTCCAAATGGCGCGCAGCGCGGTCGGGCGCAATGTGTTTGACGCACGTCCTTACCTCATAGTCAATTTCCATGTTGAACAAGCTACATGTCTCGGCGGGCAAAAGAGGCGCTGCTCGCAGCGAGACCCGAAGGCCTTTGCTCTATCCTATGCTGGCCTTCGCCTGGTTGCTGATTTTCGCCGGCTCTTCTCGCGCAGCAGATCCGACCGCCGAAGTGGTGACGCAGCCAAGCGGCCTTTCGCCGCTCGACACTGTTTCCGATTTCGTGAAGCCGGCGCCGCGCGTGCAGATTTTT
This sequence comes from Chthoniobacterales bacterium, assembly GCA_025980625.1. Taxonomy (GTDB): domain Bacteria; phylum Verrucomicrobiota; class Verrucomicrobiia; order Chthoniobacterales; family UBA10450; genus JAICXG01. Next base: position 6,194 of record JAICXG010000086.1, on the reverse strand, counting down.
AGCCAATTTCACATCGGTTATGACGACAACTTTCAAACTGCTAACAGCGGCAGAGGAGCATGGTTCACCAATGAGCAGCTGACGCTTTCCTACCACTTGCCATCCCGTGAGATGCAGCTCAGCCTGCTTGCGGGAGTCGGCCTGATCGATTACCTGGGTGAGCGGCACGACACGACAGGGTTCTTGGACCTGGCTTTCGCGCGAAGTTTTTCACGCCGGTTGGCATTGAGCGCCAGCATCAGCGCCACTTACCAAGCGGAACCGGATTTCACCGAGAACGTTGGTCCGAATCGCTTTCGAGGGAACTACTTTGCGATGAGAGATAACATCGCCCTGAGTTACGCGCTGGGGCCCCGGTTTTCACTGGTGAGCAGTTACGGGCTGCAGCTTGTCCGCTACGATAACGCAGCGACGGCGGCATTTGCCGATCGCGAGTCCCATCTCTTTGGCGAGCAACTTCGCTTTTCTTTCACCTCGAAAACCGTCCTGACCGCAGACTACCGGCTGCAACTGGTTGACTATGTCAGTGCGCCATTCGATTCCACCACCGATTTTTTTCTGGCTGGCGTTGAGGAGCAATTCAGCCGCAATTTGAGCGCACAATTGCGCGCGGGAGCCTCCGTGCGGTTTCCGGAATTTGGTGACACGCAGACAAACCCCGATTTCGAGTGGGGGCTTAACTATGCTCGTGGTCGTGATGTTCTAAGCTGGACTGCGCGTTATTCAGTCGAGCAATCGGCCGAACACTCAATCCAAGACAGCGTTACGTTTCGAACAGGCGTGGTCTACACCCGTGAGTTAACTGGCCGGTTGAGCTCTTCAATCGCGGTCTATTATCATCACGATAATAACCAGCAGATCATTGCGCCGTTTATGATTGGTCCAACATTCGACGAAAATACGATTGATGTTACGGCGCATCTTCGCTACCGCGTCAATCCAAGATTTAGTGTGGACGCAGCCACTACCCACTCTCAGATCCTCTCAGCCTTAACCAACCGCGAGTATTCACGCAATCGTTATTCAATTGGGATGACCTACAGCTTCTGAGCGGATGCAATGCCATCCGGATTACTGTGAGACTCTTAGCCGAGCGGCGCTGCTGACTCAGAAATCAATGGCTCAATAGCATAGATCATGGTGATACCGGACAGCACATGACTCTCACTCCCGCGCAACTATTCTCAAAGAAGGAGCCGCTCTGGTTTTGCCTGAAAACACAACCGAAGCGCGAGAACGCGGCCGCCGTCGGGCTGCGGAAAGAACTGGGGATCAGCTGTTTTGCGCCCCGACTTAGATTCCGCCGTTCTACGCAGCGCGGAAGCGTTTGGTTCGTGGAGGCACTCTTCCCCGGCTATATTTTTGCTCAATTCGTTTACCCGGAGCGGCATCGGGACGTGCGCCACGCTGCCGGTGTTCGACAGGTCGTCCAGTTCGGCGAGCAGGTGGCGGTGATGGACGCTTCGATCATCGCCGCGATCCGTGAGAGAACGCGGGATGAAGAAACCGTCACGGTTGATCATGAAATCGAGGTGGGCGAATCGATTCACATTGCAGATGGACCTTTCAAAGGCTTGGAAGCTATTGTCACCCGCCTCTTGCCGGCAAAAGAACGGGTCTGCGTGCTTTTCGATCTGCTTAACCGAACGGTAGAAATCGAGGCCCCGCTGCTCAGCGTGATCCCGGCTCGTCGGCCGCGGATTTGAGGCCGGGCGGTGCCGCACCGCGTTGACCAAACAAGGGTAAATATATACTTGACGCATGAAACCCTCTGAGAGAAAAGACAAGAGTGACAGGGCGGCGCTAAGCCGAACCATTCCTGTATTGGACGGAATTTTCGGCTCGAAAATGGTTGTGGAGGCTACGTCTGAGGGCATCGAGCTGGACGGATACGCAACTATTGATTGGGAGTGGATTGATTCTGCACGGCGTGAAGTTCGCCGATGCCTCCGTGAACGCGCATTAGAATGAACATCGTTCCCAACCAAAATAGCATTTTTGGCTCCAGCTTTTCAGCTAGGTCCCGCCTTATATCAAGATACGCACATACGGCTTTAAATACGGCGTTGCTTTCGTCTCGTTCCAACTCGCGCAGATATGTAGCGAAGTTGAAATCAAAGTGCCTGATGTCGTGGACGCAAAAGTTTCGGATTTCCGAAAACTTTTGTATGAACACACAAGCTTTGTGCGGAAGGATGCCTAGCTTCTTCGCGAAGGCCACTTTCCCTATGGCGGTATTACTTGTGTCTAGCTTTGCGATAATCCGCTCTAGCTCTGGTCGTCCTAACTCAGATACCAGAACTGCGTTCAGGGCAGTCTCAATGATGGCATGCAACATAACAACCGCCGTCCAATCGTCTTTAAGAGTGGCTTGGTTGAGGTTGTCGCCGAAATTGTTTTTCGCCCATTCATGGAAGGCATTAAAACGGTGGAGAAAGTCGCTTTCCCCAGCGATTTTCGACATGGGGTTATTCCTTGCTGAGGATCTTTCTCTTTCGTCGTTCCCGTTTCGCTTCAGCTTCTCGGCGCAGAACCTCATATTTAGGCACCGAGACAATCTTTTTCATTGCGGCAACGAAACGGTCAGAGGCTTTCGTCTCGGAAGGTTTTGCTGGAGTCACGCTACGAATCTAGAGTTTTTTGCTCTGCCTTGCGAGCGAAATTATCAATTCAACTGGCGGCGGAGTGCCATAAAGCGCCTTGTTGGGCGCGTGGGAATAGAACCGATAGAGACCGAGTTGGAGATGTTGACTGCTAATCGCTGTTTTAGAACTAGCGATGGCGAGTTCAGCTTTTTCAAAATCTGCTAAGTGCTCCTCTAGATATGCTTGAGCCACAGAAAACCGTTCACTCTTGTAAAGAGCTTCCGCCTGATTGGAATACTGCCGAGGGAAATATTTTGTCACCTCTTCCGAACCTACCGTGGATTGTTCCCTTAGAGAAAGTTCGGCAAAGTATGAGAGATGGTCCTGCCATTCTCTCCAAGTGTAATCAAACGGTGTTTCCACTTGGATTTTGGTCAAGATTTAGGCCGTCTACCGCGCCCCTTACGTCGTCGCCGCAAGTCCCGGAAGCTGACCATCCCCCTCGATCTTACCAATGAGCTTGGCATAGCGGATTCCTTTGCCGATAACGCCTTGCATCGCCAGCACAAACCGTCCGCGGTCGCCATCCTCGTGCTTCCGCTCATTGAACCGGAAAGCCTGCTCGTCTAGGTAGCGGAAAAGGTGAAAAGGTTCGACGCTGACGTAAGTGCCTTTGATCGCGCGTTTGAGAAGCGACCAGAAGTTTTCCAGCCCGTTCGTGTGGATGTTCCCAATCGCATAGCTCTCGGCGTGGTCGATAACGTTGTGGACGTATTCATCGGCGAGGCTTTGATAGGAGTGCAGATCATCCGTGAACAGGTGCGAGCCTTTCGTAACATTCCCGCGAACGATGGGATCAAGTTCGTTCCGGCGCGTGCTGCCAACCATTCTGCAACGGACACGCGAAGCTCGCTTTTCAGGGTCTCGCTCCAAAAGTCCCATGACAGCAACCTTGCCGACCATTCCAGTTCCGCCGGGCTTTTTTCCCTTGTGCATGAAACGCGCGCTCCCGCCTATCCACGACTCGTCAACTTCGATTTCGCCGCTCATCATCGCAAAGCTGCCTTCCTGCATGGCAAGGCGAATCCTGTGCAGCATGAACCAAGCGGTCTTTTGCGTAACTCCAAGCGCGCGCGCCAGCTCGCACGAAGAAATGCCATTTTTCGCGTTCACAATCTGCCAGACCGCAGGCAACCACGTTTCGAGTCCGAGAGGGCTGTCCTCGAAGATCGTGCCGACCTTGGCCGTGAATTGTTTCCGGCAGCCTTTGCAATTCCAAAGGCGACGCGATTCAACCAGCTTGCCGATATTGGTCGAGCCACAGCGAGGGCAGACAATTTCGTTAGGCCAACGAATTGCCACGAGAAAATCGTGGCAACGTCTGGCATCGCTGAAATAAACCGTCGCGCCCCGCAGTGTTTTAGGCAGCTTGTCAAAGTTCATGCTGCCAGATTACACTCTCGTATATAATGCGTCAAGTATATATTTACCCAAACAAGGCCCAAATCGAGAGTTTGAAAAGCTGCTGACTCACAATGGGCACGTCGGTTATGCTTACATCGTCCCGCGCCTTCGCGATTCAAGAGCCGGCGGTATCCTCTTTATAACGGCCTGATTTCAGGCCAGTTATCATAAACGATGAATTGGTTGGCATAGCAGTTGCTCGCCTTTGCGGCTCGATAGCGGTCGGGGCAGATGTCGCGAAAGTTATTGCGTTCCTTCCCTTCCTCTTGGGATGGCGCTCCTCGGAACCGCAGGTGCGCGTGCGTTTGTTCGCGCTGAGTTAAAGCTGGTGAGGTGTAGCATGAAAAGATCACGCGGCCCATAGCTAAATAGGAGAGCCTACCTCTAAACCCGCCCACTCCTGAGGGTACTCAAATTTCCTATCTCACAATTGGCGATTTGGAGCCACCATCCGAGATCCGCGCGCCATAGGCGAAGCGAGATCGTTAGGCAGAGAGGATTTCCCTGTTGGCGAGAGGCTTTGGTGCGGCTTTTTTCTCGCTTCGCGAGAAAAGCAAGCCTGCATTCGACGCCAAACTTTACACTTTGTTGTTGACGCCTTATCGCAAAAAATCCTACGCTCGGGGTTCTTCACTCGAAAGCTGTTGGTCAGACGAAGCGAAACTTCTCTTCGGGACCGCGCCTAACGAGTGCCAATGCTGGAAAAGGAACTGCCGTGATGCCTTGGCCGAAAGTGGGCAAACGACCAATGGCGGAGGCTTGTCTAGATTTGGTTTCGGCCTGATAGAGCATCAATTCACGGTTGCAATGTTACTTACTTGAGAGAGCTGCCGGCCGAAACACAAGTGCCGCCAACGTCCTCTCCCGGAATATGTCAGTCTCGCCTGAACGGGCCAATGGTAGTCGAACGCTTTCGCTACCCGAAACCCTCTTAATTTCTGCCAGTTGGCGCACGCATGCTATGGCGGAGCTGTACCTTCATTTCGCTCCCTTTCATTCAAACTCCTAAGGTCATTATTGATGCTCGCTAGAACGTTCTCGCTTTCCCAATGTCGCCGCACATCCGGCTAACGATTGCCGCAGTCGCGCCATCACCCGCGATGCAGCCAGTAATGCGCCGCCGCAATGGCACGGCCGTGTCGATTCACACTCACGCGCTACCACTGTGCATTCCACGTTGGAAGCGCCTCCTCGACCTCGTGCTCGTCTTTCTATTCGCCGTCGTCTGGCTGCCCTTAATTGTCGTCATCAGCTACGGAATCAAAGTCATTTCTCCGGGACCGGTTTTCTTTCGGCAGCGCCGGATCGGGTTAGGCGGGCGGCCCTTCATGATTCTGAAATTTCGCAGTATGAGGGTGAACGCAGAAACCACAAGTCACGAGCGCTACCTGCAGCGACTCATGGAAAGCAATGTGCCGATGGCCAAGCTCGATCCCTCCGACCGGCGCCTGATCCCTCTTGGTCATCTCCTTCGGGCGAGTGGGCTTGATGAGTTACCGCAGATTCTTAACGTGTTGCGTGGTGAGATGAGTCTCGTGGGACCGCGACCTTGCACCGAATTGGAGTACGCCTGCTACAAACCTTCACAAACCAAGAGAGTCAAAGCTCCTCCAGGACTCACTGGCTACTGGCAAGTCCACGGTAAGAACAGGACAACCTTCAACCGGATGATCGCAATGGATCGTCTCTATGCGCAAAGGATGTCGCTGCTCCTGGATCTGAATATTCTCGCGCGGACCCTGCCGGTGCTTTTCCGCGAAACGTTTGGCACCCTGATCGTTCGCTGGCGCAGCCTCCGACTGAAACGAGAAATTTCGATTGACCAAACCACAGCAAACGGCGTTACGACGCCATCCTCACATGAATAAGCTAATCAATGTCGGCGTACTGGGATGCGGCTATTGGGGTCCGCTTCTCGTCCGGAACTTCAAATGGCTTTCGAATTGCAAGCTAACCGCCGTCTGCGACCGCGAACCGAAGCGGCTCGCACACCTTCAGAATCTCTATCCCGAGGTTAAGTTTCTGCGGGAAGCGGATGTCTTTCTCCGCGACCCTCAACTCGATGCAGTGGTGGTCGCAACCCCAGTTAAGTTTCATCACGCCCTTGCCAAGGCTGCTCTCGAAAGCGGCAAGCACGTCATGATT
>JAICXG010000052.1 GCA_025980625.1 Chthoniobacterales bacterium | reverse complement strand
GTGACGCCATCATTGAAGCCATCACCACGGGTGAAGTTATAAAAGGTCGCGTTGCCGGCAGTGGAGGAATCGAAGAACCAGGTGACGGCGCCGCCAAATCCGCCCATGTTGGTGAAGCTGGCATTCCCTGCCGTGGCGTTCTCATAGAAAGACACGTAAGGCTGAAGCGCGTTGCCGTAGACCGTGAAGACGGCATCACCGGCAGTCGCGTTGTTGCGAAAGTTGATGTTCCCCGCATCAAGTAAACCGGTGATGAGATTCTGCTCGTTAGCTTAGTTATTAACTATTCCGGCACCTAAAAATGTAAGGTGATACGCCGCGGTGTTGACGCTAAAGGCACTGGCACTCGGATCGAAGACTACGGAGTCAACATGAGTCGGAGCAGAAAGCGATACCGACGTTGTCTCCGAAGTCGCAAAGGTCGCGACATCGGCTGGGTCATTAGGCACGGTCTCGGGAGTCCAGTTTGTAACCGTATTCCAGTCGTCACTCGTCGGATCGAGTTTCCAAGTGGCGCTGCTGGCGCGGAGCGTCTCGGCTGCCGGGAAGAGAGATAAGCTGCAAAGGAGAAATAGCATCTTCATTCAAACTTTCATATCAGAGGCTTACCGGGGAATGGCAAGAACGAACGCAACTCAATCTTGCCGCGCCATCCGTTGTCTTCCAGCGAGCGCGCACCGCGGCCTCTCGAGATGAGAAGGCGAGACGAAAAAAGCTAGTCTTACGACCTTTCATAATTCCTTCAATTCACTATCATGTGTCGCGACATCGGGACATATGAATGAATCAGATGCCATACATTGAGGTGCTCGGCCCAGACCCAGGCGCAGCCGATCCAGGCCGGCTCGGCGGCAAGGGAGCCTCTCTCTGCCGGCTGGTGAGTCTCGGACATCGCGTGCCAGCGGGTTTTGTCATCACGCGCGATGCTTTCCAATCCGGTCTCAAAGAAATGGGGCTCGGGGCCGCGCTCGACTCGCTCGATTCGCTCCTCGCCCATGGCGGAGATACGATCGCGATTGGTGAAGAAGTTCGTCAGAGCATTCTTTCCCGCCGCATTCCTTCCCGAATTCTCGAGCCGATGATGCAAACGGTCGAAGCCTTGCAACTTTGGGAGCCACCTTCCGAAGGCCTCATCATTCGCTCTTCCGCCACGATTGAGGATGGCAGCGCTCATTCTTTTGCCGGCATTTTTGAATCGATACCGATCAGCGCTCCGGAAGAATTTGAGCCGACAGTCCGGGAGATCTGGGCATCGGTTTTCTCGCCGCGTGCTCTGAGCTACTTCCGGGAGATAGGGGTTCGGGAGTTACCGGCGATGGCGGTTGTCGTGCAACGGTTCCTGCGCGCCGAGCGCTCGGGAGTCATGTTCACGCGCTTTGCCACACCTGATGGTAAGCCATGTATTCTCGTCGAGCACGTCGAGGGAGATTGCGAAAAGCTAGTAAAGGGCGAAGTGACGCCTGAGAGACTTTGGTTAGACGCTGCGCAAGATGTCCCGGCAGTGCTGGAAGGTCCGCTTCGATCTGTCCATGCCCAAGCCTTAGCTCAGGTTGCCAGGCAACTGGAGGAAAGTTTCGGTGCGCCGCAGGACGTCGAGTGGGTCATCTACGACAATGCGCTGCACATCGTTCAATCCCGGCCGATCACTGCTGCATTCCTGGGCGACGCGAATGCCGGGCCGGCATTGTCCTTCACCGGGGACGCCATTCTCAGCGGAGTGCCTGCCAGCTCCGGCATAGGATTCGGCCCTGTCCACCTCGTCTTCAACATTGAGCAAGCGCTTCAGCTCGAATCCGGATCGGTGCTGGTCACGCCCATGACCAATCCCGACATGGTGGTCGCGATGCGAAACTCGGCCGCCATCGTGACGGACGTGGGCGGCATTATTTGCCACGCCGGAATTGTGTCGCGCGAACTCGGTCTGCCTTGCGTGGTCGGCACCGAAACGGCGACGACGACGCTTCTGAGCGAAGAGATGGTGACCGTGAATGGATCGATTGGCCGCGTCTATCGTGGCCGGATCGAAACGCAAGACGGAGCGAAGTCGTTAGGGCAGATCGAGTGGGCGGACCTCTGGTGCGCATGGAGCGAAGCGACAAAGGAGAGACCCGATCTCATCCCGATCGTCTCTTCAGTTGAGGCATTGAAAGCGATGCCTTCTCATCTCACGCGCGCTATCCTCGTGCCCGACCTTGACCTAAGAACAACTACACAAGGTCTCTGGAATGACCTCGAAGCGCAAACCGTCGATGCTCGAAAGGCCGCGCTCGACACCTATATCACAATGGTTGGCGGGATATTTGGGTCTCATCGCCCGAATGCCGAGCGCACGGTCGAGTCCTCGCAAAACCCCTCACCTCAGTCCTCTCCCCGGGGAAGAGGAGGACGCGCACCGCCAGGTGAGGGCGCCTTGGAGGCGACTGAAGCGATTTATCAGACACCTTGGAAGCGAGGTAACTCGAAGTTATACCTATTGTCGTTAGGCAGTTTGTCTCGTGACGAACTCAACCAGGCTATAGCGCGCGTAGCGAATCCGGCCATCGCGCCTTACGAAAACGACCGCGCCGGTTTTCCTTTGCTATTCGATCCGGCAATAGCCTGGCCGCAGGGACCGGCCGCCGTTCCGCTCGGCTGCGCGAGCGCGATGCGCCCAGACGCAGCAAGAAGCCGGCAAAAGATCGGCGGAATGGACGAAGCGGAAGCCGCCGCACTCGATACAATCAAATTCTTCGGTCACAAACCGGGGACCAAGCTCACGACCATGCCTGCACCGGAATCGCGGGCCAGGTGGTGGGCCGTGCTGCCCGAGTACGCGCGCTTCCACCGGGAATTTGCGACCGCGGCAACGACGGGAGAATTCGAGTGGCTGGAGGTGCGGCCCGAGCTTGTTATCTCTGCTCTTTTAAAGTCACTCGTTCAGCCCGGGTTCGAAATGGTCCCGCGTGTCCTCGGCTTTCGCAATGTTCCACCGCTCCACATCAAGTGGGTGAAATGCCGCTACCACTTTCGCTCCGATACTTTTGCTCAGGTCTGGCAGTCGATTGTCCGCGCGACATGGGACGAAGCGTTCATGGCTGAGTATATGCGCCAGATTCGTGCTTCCTACGATCGGCTGGCTGAAGTTCTGATTCTCTTTCCCACCACTGAGGCAGAGTTACAAGCTATCTCCGGAGATAAGATGGTCGCATTGATCACCTCCTGGTGGCCGCGCTGGGTAGAGTTCTTTGCCCTTTGCTGGTTTATTCAGGCGCAGGGAGACGACATCCTCTTCCCTTTCATTAACGAGACAGTGAGTTATAACCTGAGTTATGTCGGTTCGCCTCCCGCCGGTCGGGTCTGGCCTGGTCCCGCCGATTTCATCGCACCGACGACTCCCGTTCTGAGCGGCGCCTACATGGCGGATGTCGCAAAGCTGCGCGAAGCGCTACTCGCGAGCGGGCTTGGCACGAGAGAAGAGGCCGAGTCCGCGCTCGATGCCGGACAACATCCCGCCATCGCACAGATGGTTGCTGAGCATCTCGGTAAATGGCATTGGATGCGAGACCGCGACCTGCTCTTCGAACCATGGGACACACGCAGCCGTGTGATCGAGACCGCACTTAAGACCGATCCGCACGCGGTCGTGCCTTATGATCTCAATCTACAGCGCAATATGCTCGCGCTTAGCTTCCATTTCGACCTCGCCCACCGCAGCGGGCGCGCACTCGGACTGAATCACGCCGCGCGTTTCGTCCACGACCTGAATGTCGAAAGGGAGAATCACCATATCCTCTGGCTTAAGTATTCCTATCCGCTGCGACAGCTTGCGGTCGAGATTGAGCGGCGCTTGATCGCATCAGGCAGCCTTGAGAAAGGTGACATCTTCTTCCTCCAAGCTCCAGAGCTCATCGCAGCCGCAAGGAACCTGCCGGCTCCGTTAACACCAGATCTCGTTTCGAAAGTGAAAAACCGGCGGAGAGGCTATCTCATCGAAGCCCGACTTATCGGTCAGGATGCCGAGCCGGCGTTAGCTGAAGATGATTACTACTGATGCCGTCGCAATCCAAGTTCCTGGTCATTGAGGGTTGTAACGGCGTCGGCAAAAGTACGATCGTGGAATACCTGAGCGGCCGCGTTGGCGCTTCAACCTTTCACTACCCGCCGGAGTTCGTGAGCTTTCGCCGCGCGGTGCATCTGGATAAGTCTGTGGCGTCGCTTCCCCGGCTTGCTTACTATCTGGCTGCGACCCTGCATCTCTCGGACCTGGTGCGCACCCAGCTCGCCCGGAGGCATGTTATCTGCGATCGCTACCTGGCAAGTCCGCTTTCGCTCATGATCAGTGAATCGGCGATTGAAGAGACGGAAGCTCGGCGCGTGATAGACCCTTTCCTATCTTATCTCTGCGTGCCCGATCTAACTCTTCTGCTAACCGCGAATCACGCAGCAGCCAGTGCAAGGATTCAGAACCGCTGGCTCACGACCGGCCTGCTCACGCCGGTTGCGCGCAGGATGCTCGACTCGGAAGAGTTTTTCTCTAGGAGGCAGGACACTTCTCGCCGATGGGCGATGAGTCTGGGTCCTGTCGTGGAATTGGATACAACGAACCTGTCGCCGGAAGAGATGCGCAACTCCGCGTGGTCCCTGGTAGCGCCCAAACTCGTTTGGTAGCAATGATTCGTTCGTGATTTGTCTTGACACGATCGCGACGATCGCCGCCTAATCGCACTTCAAAAGGGATGACTCAAGGAGGGTCATCGACTTGGAACCATGAAAGCATTACATCGCCTAATCACTTTTCTCTGGCCGGCTACTTCCATTTCTGCGCGGCGGATCGCCTTCCCGATGCTTTTGTTCAGTGCCGGGCTGATGCTCGTGCAGCCGTGCGCGGCCGCACCCTTCCAATTTGAGCTAACCGGCCCGCTCGCAACTGCACGTGATAGTCACACCGCGACGCTACTGCAAAACAGCAAGGTGCTCGTCGCCGGCGGATTTGGTGATCACTTCAACGTTTTTAGGAGCGCAGAGCTTTACGATCCAGCGAAAGGGACTTGGGCCGCGACCGCCAACCTCACCACCGCGCGCGCCCATCACACCGCGACATTACTGACCAACGGCAAGGTGCTGGTCGCGGCCGGAACAGACGGCTTTAATCCTTTCGCGAGCGCGGAACTATATGATCCCGCGAACGGCACTTGGACAGCCACCGGCAGTCTGGTTCAAGCTCGTTCTAATCAAACTGCCACGTTACTTCCTAATGGTAAGGTCCTGGTCGCGGGTGGCAGCGTCATTTTGGAGGGAGCGCTTGCCAGTTGTGAACTCTATGACCCGGCAAGCGGAACCTGGGCAATGACTGGTAGCCTTCACAACGCACGCGTTTCCCACACTGCAACGTTGCTACCGAACGGCAACGTGCTGGTCACCGGAGGTCTCAACTTCGACGAGACCGATCAACTCACTAGTGCGGAGGTTTACGATACCGCAAGCGGCATTTGGACCGAAGCGGGCAGCCTCGCCACCAAACGTGACTTACATACAGCCACATTGCTGCCCAATGGCAAGGTGCTCGTGGCCGGCGGTCATAACTATGCTGCTCTCTGGCTAGCGAGTGCGGAACTCTACGATCCGGCGAGCGGCACCTGGCAGGCAACTGGCAGCCTGGTCATCGCGCGCGGCGCGCACAAGGCCACACTGCTGCCTAACGGGAAGGTGCTCGTCGAGGGCGGTGATACTGGAGGTTTCCCGGGTACGATTACCGCAAGCGCGGAACTTTACGATCCGGCGACGGGCACCTGGAGCGCCACGGGGAGCATGACCGACGCGCGCGAATTTCATACGGTGACCTTGTTACCCAATGGCGAGATCCTCGTAGCAGCTGGCGATAACAACAGCGCCGGCCCGCTCAAAAGCGCGGAACTTTACGATCCGGCGAGCGGGAGTTGGGCGGCCACGGCTAGCCTCGCTGACGCACGCGATACTCACACCGCGACCTTGCTGCCGAATGGTAAGGTGCTGGTCGCGGGAGGTTATGACGGCCTCGCTCTCCACAGCGCAGAACTCTACGATCCGGCGGCCGGGACCTGGACGGCGACCGGCGGCCTCCTTCAAGGACGCTATGGGCATACGGCCACCTTGCTGCCCGACGGCATGGTGCTCGTCGCAGGCGGTTTTGGCAACGCTTTCGCTCACGCGAGCACGGAGCTCTACGATCCGGCAACCGGCATCGGGACCCTTACCGGCAGCCTGACCACTGCGCGCGCTTACCACACCGCGACGCTGCTGCCCAATGGCAAAGTCCTTGTGGCAGGAGGAATCAGCAACGGCGTCGTGCTCGCGAATGCGGAACTTTACGACCCGGCAACGGGCACCTGGACGGCGGCCGGCAGCCTCGCCACCGCACGTTATGCTCACACGGCGACTTTGCTGCCTAACGACATGGTGCTCGTCGCAGGCGGTTGGAATGGCGCGACTGCATTCGCGAGCGCGGAGCTCTATGATCCAGTGAGTGGGACTTGGACAACCACCGCTAGCCTCACCATCGCACGCCTCGCCCATACCGCGACCTTGCTGCCGAATGGCAAGGTGCTAGTGGCGGCGGGAAATGACAGCAGTAACACCCCTACTACGAGTGCGGAACTCTACGATCCGGCGAGCGAGACTTGGACTGCGACCGGCAGCCTTAGCACCGCCCGCGACCTGGCAACGTCAACGTTGCTGCCTAACGGCAAGGTGCTCGTCGCCGGGGGACAAAATTACCCCAACATTTTCGCGAGCGCGGAACTCTACGATCCGGCGAGTGGAACCTGGATAAACACCGGTAGCCTCAACAGCGCACGCGTGGTGCACACGGCGACGCTACTGCCTGACGGCATGGTGCTCGTCGCAGGAGGCGATAGCAACAACAACGTCCTTCTCGCGAGCGCGGAGCTCTACGATGTTGGCCTCCGATTTGCGCGCGCATCGCAGCCGAAGATCAACAAGATCAAGAACGGCGGAAACCGTCTCCAAGTCATCGGCAAACATTTCCAAGGCATATCTGAGGCGTCGAGCGGGAACACCCAGGACTCATCGAGTAATTATCCGATCGTGCAGTTACGCAGCATTGACAACAGTCAGGTTGCTTTCCTACCCGTCGATTCGCGCCGCGGCTGGTCGGACACGAGCTTTACTTCCAGTAAGATCACCGCTTTTCCTTCCGGGCCGGCGCTGCTGACAGTATTTACGAATGGTGTTCCAAGCCAGGCGAAGTATCTAACGGTACCGCAACCGTGAAAGAAGAGTGAATCGTCACCTTCACGAATTCAAATGACGAATACGGGTTCCCCGCGGTTTTTTTGCAAGGAACCGCCATCAATTGTTCCGGAAAAGAAGCAATGGCGCATCTCTTGTCTTCGAAAACATTTTCGGAGGAAATACCTTCGTGCAGTGGTCACGCGTTAATGTGCCGTACACAGGTGCTTCAGCGCATGAAAACCAAGAAACAGCCCCGGGAGGGGGGAGCTAAATGTGGTGAGGAGACCTATCCTGAGGGTCTCTTCACTCATCCAGACCTGTAGCAGTTAGTCAACCACCAGACGAAAGGAAACCCATATGGATTGCCCAATTCACCTTGCCAAGACAAACTCATTGCGCAGAACTTCCACGGTTATCTGGTCTAACGAAAACAAAGCTATCGCAACCTATTTTCACTCTCTGATAGCTGGCCTTTCCCCGGTTGTTTCCATGTTTGTGCACCGGATCGGGCTTTCGCTGCTTTTGCTCGGTGCGTGGCTGGTGCCCGTGCAACCGTCCGCCGGTCAAAGCGGGACTTGGACGGAGACCGGCGATCTCATTACCGCACGCTGGGACCACACCGCGACATTACTGCCCGACGGCATGGTGCTCGCCGCAGGCGGGGCGGGTAGCTCCGTCACCGCTCTCGCGAGCGCGGAACTCTACGATCCAGCGAGCGGCACTTGGACGGAGACGGGCGATTTGGCAAACGCACGCCAAAGCCACACGGCGACCTTGCTGCCTAACGGCCAAGTGCTTGTTGCAGGCGGCCAGGACACCTTCGACACCGCTCTCGCGAGCGCGGAACTCTACGATCCAGCGAGCAGCACTTGGACTGAGACCGGCGACCTCGCAGACAGACGCCGTTCTCATACGGCCACGTTGCTCCCCAACGGCCAGGTGCTGGTCGCAGGCGGCAAGTCTTCGCCCTATCTCGCGAGCGCGGAACTCTACGATCCGGCGAGCGGCACCTGGACGACCACTGGCAGCCTCGCTACGGCACGCCGTTCTCATACGGCCACGTTGCTGCCCAACGGCCAGGTGCTGGTCGCAGGCGGCATCAAGGGTTCGACCATTCTCGCGAGCGCAGAACTCTATGATCCGGCGAGCGGCACCTGGGCGGAGACCGGCAGCCTCGCAAACGCACGCCAAATCCACACGGCGACGTTGCTGCCCAACGGCAAGGTGCTGGTCGCAGGCGGCCAGGACAAGAGTTTCAACGGCCTCGCGAGCGCGGAGCTCTACGATCCGGCGAGCGGCACCTGGACGGAGACCGGCAGCCTCGCAAACGCACGCTTTGACCACACGGCAACGTTGCTGTCCGACGGCATGGTACTCGTCGCAGGCGGAGGCATTTTCGAGGGCTCAGTGAGTGCGGAACTTTATGATCCAGCGAGCGGCACTTGGACCGAGACCGGCGACCTCGTAAACGTGCGCTTTGTGCACACGGCAACCCTGCTTTCCAACGGCAAGGTGCTTGCCGCAGGCGGACTGGATGGGCACTTCCCGCCCATACCAACCGCCACCGCGGAACTCTACACAAGCGACGGGAGCAGCGAACTCGCGCTGGTGAGGGCAGCCTCGCGCAAGACTCATGGCACCAAGGGTGACTTTGACATTAATCTGCCTCTTACCGGCATTGGTATTGAATGCCGGAGCGGTCTGACCAGATACACCACTGTGTTTACCTTCAATGAAGAGGTGACCGGCGCGGATAGCGCTGCCAGTTCCTGCGGAACGGTCGGTAGCATCACCGTTGATCCCGCCAATGCGCACAGCCTGCTGGTGAGCTTTAACGGAGCCACCTGCAACACTCAGACCGTTGCCGTCACCCTAACGAATGTGCACGACACCCTCGGTAACACCCTCACCTCCGCCTCGGTGAGCATGGGCATTCTGATCGGAGATGTCATCGGCGACGGGAAGGTCCGTAATAACGACATTGATAATGTTCGCAGTCTGCTTGGGCGACACATCGATAGCTCTAACTTCCGCAACGATGTGACCCTCGACGGAAGAATCAACAATCAGGACCTGCAAACGGTGCGGTCGCACCGAGGCGAATCCCTGCCGTAACGAGATCTCACTCGTCCAGACCGCCACGAAAGCCAAGCTCGCAGGCTTTGCTGGCAGCTGAGCCCGAGCGGCAAGCACGAGAGTCAGGCGAAAAGAATAAGGAGTTTAGCTTTCATGATTATTTATTGCGGTTGAGGGTTCACTTAAGGAACTACCGTAAGGGTAAGATCATTCCCATCACCGCCTTGGTAATCGGCCTGGAAGTTGGTGCCGCCGACATTGACGACCGCGCCATCGGCCAGGTTGCTGAACGTGCCGCTGATCGGATTGGCGGAGGTGTTATTCATGATCTTGAACACCTTGCCTTGTGCGAGTGTGCCGTTGCGGACCTTCTTGAGCACGATCTTCGCTGTCCTGTTTATTGTTACTCCATTGGCTTTGACTCCGGTGGTCTTGCTGTTCTTGAAGTCGATCGTGCAGCGATAAGTCGCGTCAAAGAGCAGGGTCAGGCTGCTCTCCGAGACCAGGGTCACGATCTTCTTATCCGTTGCGGCGGGGTCCAGCACCGACCCGCTGCCTGCTCCTGTCCCAACAGTTACACTGCCCGCGACTGTTCCCCCCCCGCCTAGTGTTCCGCCATTCACCTGTACGTCGCCAGTGCCGGTGGCGGAACCAGTCAGATTGGTCACAAGCAATGTCCCCTCACTAACTGTTGTGCTGCCCGTATAGGTATTCGCTCCGCTTAAAGTGAGTGTGCCCTTGCCAACCTTTTCAAGGAGGCCATTCGAGGAGACGTTTTGAAGTGTTCCCGAAAAGGTTGTGCTAAGGTTATTGCTACCTACGATTAAGGGGTTGTTGCGGCCGAGCTCAACAATGCCCGTGCCTTCGAGAGAACCGATCGCCACCCCGGGTAGATCACGTTGGGTGAAGAGCGTTCCGGTATCGAAAAGCTCGATCCGCGCGGTCCCTTCCGTCCCAGTCACCAAAAGGAAGATTACGCTCTCAACTTCACCGTTGGCGATGAGTGTTGCATTGTCGACCCTCGACGCGGACCAAAAGTAGAGTTGCCCGCCTTTAATTGTAAAAGTACCATTGGCGGCACTCGCGGTGTCGGAAAAGTAAAGAAAGCCAGGATCGAGGGTAAAGTTTCCGTTGCCTGCATTCGAGCTGTTCAGAAACGACATGGTCCCTGTAGCCCCTCCCTCAACGCCGTTGACAATGAACGTACCGTCGGCCGCGGTCGAGTCGCCCATAAATATCGTCGCTCCTCCATCAGAGCCGATATCTGTGCCGAGATTGATAAAGGTACCCTCACCCGCACTTGATTGGTCAAAGAATTGCGTGCGGCCACCTTCAACAATGTTAGAGCCGAAAAAGCTCTCATTGACAAATGTGGCCGTCCCTGCCGTCGAATCGTCGAAGAAATTTGTCTCGCAGTGGCCGCTACTAAAACTGTTTCCTTCATTAGTAAACATAACCAAGTCTCCAGCTGTAGCGTTTCCCGTAAACTGGATCAAGGTCGAGGCTCCATTAACCTTACCGGCGGTGACGAAGTTTTGCATTAGGCCGGAATTGTTTATTATCCCCGTGCCGCTGATAGTTAATATCAACCTACTGGGCACGGTAATGGTGAAAACGCTCGCACCTGGGGCAAAAGTAATCGCATTTACCTCGGCGCCAGCTGAAATAGAGACAGCGGTAATATTCGATTGACCGAATGTCGCGACGTCGTTCGGCCCGTTTGGAACCGTGTTCGGCGTCCAATTGACTGGGTTATTCCAATTGTTATCGACTGGGCTAAGATTCCACGTGGCGCTGCCGCCGTGAGCATCAAAGACTAATGGGAGAGTAAGGCTAACAAGAATGACGAGTTTCGTTTTCATAGGTTATTCATTGCAGTTGAACGTGGGCTCATGGCACGACAGTCAGGGTAAGATCATTCCCATCGCGCCTTGTCGGCTTGGAATCAAAAGTTGTCATCGGTCAGTGTATGGAGTGAAGAGTTCTTGGTACTTAATGGGGGGATGGTAGTTCAGCCGAGGCGGCGGCGGAGAACGGCAACGAGCGGGCAAAAAGAAACCGAGGGAATGTTTCACGGCTTCGGGAGTTTTACCGCGGTGGCCTCGCCCGAGTCAAGCCAGATCCACAATTCCACCTCGGCCTCGGTGCAGATCAACCTATTTGTCAAAGTCGCCTCTCGAACTCGACAGGGTTATGTGAAATGGAAAGTGATCTGATCGAGCGCGCGCTGATGTGAGCGCGTTGCCGGGCGAGGTATTTCTGTTTTTGCCTAACTCGACTGAGAAAAGAACCAGGGCCGCGCAGAAGGGTCACTTCCGAAAAATTCGAATAACTTGGTTGCGACTTTCAATGCGCCTTGTGCGGAAGGATGAACACCGTCCGGTTCAAAATCGCTGCGCTCCCAAACGAGGCCGTCGCTCCGCGGCGTCAGGCCGTCGGCCCATAGGTAAGGGCCCCATGCAACCCAGGGCGTCGAGCTGTCGGGCCTTAGATTGTTGATCCGCTCCTCGATCAACCACTTGACCGCAAATCCCGACTCATATGCGACCGGTTCCGGATGTAAGTCCGTTTCCGAATAGCCGCCATAGATCCGGCTGGAGACGTAGATAAGTTTCAGCTTGGGAAATGTCGTCCTGAGAATTTCCACGATCGATTGCAAGGTCCGCTGCAAACGGCGACCATTTTGCGGAAAATCGCGAGACTCCTGGGGATTGACACTCTTAAGCCATACCACCTGAATCTGCGCAGGAGATACCTCACCGCATTGCAGCTGGCGGTCCACGTGTGTCCAATAGTTGCCGGATGGCACAGCTATCTCTGTCGCGGCCGCTCCACTACGAGCAGCATCGACCATCACCACGCTGGGATTTTTGCGCGTATCCGCCCCGGCCAACCGGATGAACTGTGAAAACTCCTGAGAGGTGTTGGACATACCGATGGCGAGCATGACGATTTTTCCCGAAGCCGACGGTTTGCCGTCTCGATCCACCGGCCGCACCGTCGCGCCGCGCGCTATCCCGATCTCCTTGTAAGCGGCGGGTGGTGAGTTTTTTCCATTCGGGTAGAGACCGCCTGGAAAGCCAAGATATTGGGCCGATCCAAGATCAGTGAGAGGAGTCACTAATCAGTAACACGCTTTGCGGTCACCTTGCCGGTGTAACCGTCGACGTCCAACAATTCACCGTCCTGAAAGAGATTGCGCGCATCCCGAATGCCGACCGCGGCAGGGATGCCACATTCCCGTGCGAGGGTGGTGGCGTGCTGAAGAATGGCGCCCTCTTCGATCACGAGTCCAGCGACGCGCGAGAGCAACGGCGCCAGATGTGGATGAAGGATCCGCATAACGAGAATAGAACCTGCCGGAACACTCATGACATCTTCGGCGTTGCGGATAACATAGGCCTGCCCGCTGGCACGTCCCGGCGCCGCCCCGACGCCCGAATAAACTTTTGTTGAGTTTTGTCCGCTCATGAACCTCTCAGCATGCGAGCAAGTCGATCCGGCCCGATCCCGTGCAATGACAGGTACTCCGTGTTTTCCATGTAACGATCTCGACGCGCGTGAATCGCCGCAGGATCAGCCATTCCTGCAGTTAGTTCACTCATCTCGAGAAATAACAGGTCCGCTGGTTGGAGCGCGGGGATCATCTGGCGATATCTCGGCGTTAGTTGCTGCAAAAGCGGGACCATTCCGACATAAAACGCGTGGCGCACATACCAGGTTTCCCGTTCCAGAAACTCCAGCCAGAACCCAAGGAGGCGCCTGAGAGCAGTGACCTTTACTGGCCCTTTGCTTGTAGACAGAGTGACTGTGGGTCTTTTGGCGAAAGACAGGCGTTGGCGAAATTGTTCTCCATCCGCTTGATGGAAGGCCGAGTGGAGTAAGCGGACGACATAACTCGGGTCTTCATACCCGGATGAGTCCCATGCCAGCGGACCGAAACCCGTTTGACGATGACAGAATTGCCTAACGAGTCGAAAAACGTCTTGCGGCACGTGCGGCCAGTCCTCTTGCAATCGGGCGGGGCTG
>JAICXG010000282.1 GCA_025980625.1 Chthoniobacterales bacterium | reverse complement strand
TGGCGTAAGCCTCGGCCTCATCACGCAGCGCCCGTCGGACCTTGCCGAAGGCGTGCTGTCGCAGTGCGGCACGATCCTCTCGATGCGCTTGAACAACGAGCGCGACCAGGCCTGCGTCCGTGCCGCGATGCCCGAAGGCGCGCGCGGCTTCCTCGATGCGATCCCCGCGCTCCGCAACCGCGAGTGCATCGTCTCGGGCGAAGGCGTCGCGATCCCGATCCGGGTGCGCTTCGACGACCTCGAGCCCGAGAAGCGCCCAGCCTCCTCCGACCCGAGCTTTGCCCGCCTGTGGCGCGAGACCGGCGACGAGGAGGGAATCATCAACCGCACCATCAAGCGGTGGAGAGGGCACGGGCGCTGAGCCCCCGAGCCTCGCGGCTCCAACGCATCGCTGCTGCAACCCGCCGCGTCGGCCCGAGTCGCGGCGCTTAAGTTCACTAATGTCACCTAGTCCGTCGCGCTTTTTTGCGACCTTAAGCGCGGACCTCTTTGCTCACTCGACAGCGGGTTTGGAGTGCCGCCATCCGGCGAGCGAAGCAGGCGAGATCCAATTAGGAAAGCAGAATTGCAAACGTCTGCTTTCGACCCATTGCGGACTCTAGCGGAACGGCGGCTAACGACCCATTGCGGACATTCATTCGGCACTGATGCGTAGCGCTGCTAAAGTTTGGGGATGGATAGCTTCTCTTATCTCTCTGTGTTTATCTCGCTCATACTCGGGTTGGGGGTCGCACACCTACTCACTGGAGCAGCGATCCTGATCCGGTCGCGACAGGGTATAAAGATGTGGTGGCCAACTCCCCTGTGGATGGCGGCAACCTTCCTGATTCAAGTCCAAACTTGGTGGGCGATGTTCACGCTGCGAAGCGTCGAACAATGGAGCTTCGCTGCTTTCATGGTCGTGCTTCTCCAACCGGTGGCGATCTTCATGATGGCTGCACTGATTGTGCCGCGCGCAACCACCGGCGACCGCTTGGACCTGCGGGACGACTATTACCGCGAGTATCGTTGGTTCTTTTCAGCGTTGCTCTTCGCGCTCGCCGTTTCACTTACCAAAGATCTCGTCCTGAACGGCCGGTTACCCGAACCGCGGAATCTCGCAGCCCATGGTCTTTTCATCGCGGTTGCGATTGCCGCATTGGCATTTCGATCAGCGAGAGTGCAATTGACTCTCGCCCTTGTCGGTTTGGCGCTTTTCAGTGGCTACATAGCGCTCCTTTTCACGAAGCTCTCCTAGAGTCAGCTTTCCACCCCTTGCGGACGCTAATGACTGCGTTAATTCTCGCAGGATGCTGAGTACGTTTGCGCTTGCTGCGGCAACGGCGGCTGTGACTCCCTGCGCCGGTGTAACCACTGTGGAGGTCAATGCCTGCCTCAGTGCACGATTCACGGAAAGCGATGCCGAACTAAATCGCTATTACGAAAGGGCGGTGGAGCGGGTTCGGAAGGAGAGCGGAAGCAAAACCGCACAAGGCCTGGCGAAGGCCGAGCAGTCATGGATCGCATATCGCGATGCCGAATGCGGCTCGGTCTTTGATTACTGGAGTGAGGGCACAATTCGCGTTTCCATGGAGTTGGATTGCCGCATTCGGCTTACGCGTCTTCGCACCTATGCGATCTGGCGTGACTGGCTGACATATCTGGACAGCACGTCGCCTTTGCTGCCCCGTCCTGAAGTCGAATCCGCGGTAACCAGTCGTTGAGCAGCTGCTCGGTCGCTAGCGGGTTAGCCCCGCATTCCGACATTCAGCAGCTGCTGCAGCCGCGCTTTCACGGCGTCCGCGAGGTGCGTATCCGCCACCGGCGCTGGTGAACCGCACGGCCAGCGGGTTCACCGACTGGCCAAGCGCAATTCCATTGCGGGACACTCTGGGGCGACGCGGCGCCACATTAATCTCGATCTATACTTGCCAGCCCCAAACAATCGATTAGCATCCGATCTCGAGTGCGCGCGGAGCTCGGCCGCGCGTGAATTGGGCAAGTGGCAGATTTGGTCGCGCGCATGTCTTCGCTGCCGAGCAGGTCCCGCAGATGCCGAAGTCTCGCCCGCCGCGGCGAGCTGTTTTGGTGCGTAGCAGGGGACCGGGGTCATGACTCAACCAGCTGGCGCAATCACCACCTTGGCGACCGGGACTTTCGCGGACGCCAAATTCTCGACGGACGGCACCAAGCTTTACGCCGTGTCGGGCAACACCGTTTCGGTCATCGATACCGCGACCGGTACCGTCATCAGCCACTACAGCATGGGCACGCAGCTTGGCGCATTCGATGTAACCGCGGATGGCCACTACCTCGCAGTGGTCGAATCCTACCCGACTGGTACGGACACGCTCTACCGCATCGATCTGACCACCGGCACGAGCAGCAGTTACTCGATAACGGGCGCAAACGGACCCTTTTACGACGTCGCATTTCTCTCTGACGGGACCGCACTCGTCACGGAACGGCCGATCGGCAGTGGCGCAGCGCCGCTCAGAGTTCTGGACTTCACAACAGGCAACTTCACCGTTTCAAGCGATTTCACCTGGCCTTACAGCAATATCGGGACCGCTACGCTCACCACCTCAGCCGATCATAGCCATGTCCTGATCGAGCCCTACGACTATCAGTTGGATTCCTACGTCTACGTTGCCGGCACAGGCATCGTGGCGCATGCCATGTCGGGAACTAGCGATCCAACCGCCGGCGCTGCTCTCCCCCCTACAGGGAACGGGGTGGAGGCAACGTCGCCAGCCGGCGACTTTTACATCCAGGGCATGACGCTGGATGTTTATGACAGCGCGTTGCATCTCGTCACGTCACTTGCCACTGCCTATCCCTACCTCACCGGAGCGCAAGGCCTAGCCTTCAGTCCCGACGGTCATCAGCTGTACGTCGCCAGCGGCGGAACGGTCGTGGTGTTCAGCACAACGACTTGGGATGCGGTGGGCGCCTACTCGATCGGTGACACGGTCGCGACCGCGCACGACCCGGTCAGTGGAATCGACCTCGGCTTCGGCGACATCCTGCAGGCGAGCTCAGACGGCCGGTACCTTTCGGTCATCGGCAGCCACGGCATTCAGCTGATCGACCTGACGCTTGCCCATTTCGATACCACGACCGGCAGCGACGTCGTTGCCGGCGCGGGTACTCTTTATGGCCTTGGCGGGAATGACGACCTGAGCGGCGTCGGAACGTTTACGGCAATGTACGGGGGGACAGGAGACGACACCTATCACATTACCAGCAGCAGCGACGTCGCGCACGAACTGCCGAACCAGGGGCACGACACGGTCCACACGACCGTTACCTACTTCCTGGGCGATAATCTTGAGGACCTGATCCTCGACGGAAGCAATGCCATCGACGGTTATGGGAACGGGCTCGACAACCTGATCCTCGGGAACGGCGCTGGCAACCACCTCTACGGCGAGACTGGTAACGATCACCTGATTGGCGCTGCTGGCGACGACACGCTCGATGGCGGGCCCGGCAACGACATTCTGGACGGCGGAGACGGGACGGACACCGCAAGTTACTCGTCCGCGAACGCCGGAGTCATTGTCAACCTCAGCCAGACCGGGCCGCAAGACACCGGCGGCGCTGGTGTCGATACGCTGATCAGCATAGAAAATCTGACCGGGTCATTCGGTGATGACCGCTTGATCGGCAACGATCAAGCTAACCGGCTC
>JAICXG010000098.1 GCA_025980625.1 Chthoniobacterales bacterium | reverse complement strand
TCTTCAAGTCGAGGCGCTTGTCGTGCGCCAGCTTGCCTTGGCCGACGCCGAGCTCGGCTTTGATCCGGCCGTTTTTCCAATAGAACTTCAGCACCACGAGGGTGCGGCCGGCGATGTTCGTTAGGCCATAGAGTTTGTCGAGCTCCTTGCGATGGAGCAAGAGCTTGCGCACCCGTTTCGGCTCCGGCACTTCGTGGCTCGCCTGCGCGTACGGCTGAATATCGGCGCCGTAGAGAAACGCTTCGCCCTTTTCGATCCGGGCAAAGGCGTCGCCGATGTTGGCTTTGCCGGCGCGGATCGATTTGACCTCGCTGCCCTTCAATTCCACCCCGGCCTCGAACCGCTCGAGGATATGGAAATCGCGCAGCGCTTTGCGATTGAGAATGGTCTCGGCGGCCATCGTCGGCGCGGACCGATAGGCGAGAGGCGCCTAAGCTTCGGCTGAGTTCTCCTTCAGCTCTTCGAAGGTAAGTTTGCCGCCGATAATTTCCTTGAGGGCGATATCGGTCAGGGACGATTTGGGAGTTGCTTCGACCAGAGGGCGATGGCCGAGGCCGAGTTGACGGACGCGCTTGGAGACGACGTTGATAAGGAGCTGCTGGTTGGGAATTACTTTGGCTGCTTCTTGCAGGAGTTGAGCGGTCATATTTCTCAAGGAACGCACGGCCCGGCCAGGCTCGGACGGAAATTGCAGGATCGTATGCGATCCATTCGTTAGGGCTGGAGAGCTGGAAATCGAAGCGAGCATGGTCGGCGCGAGCGGATTCGGATAATGCGTGCCGTCGCCGGGTTGTCAATGGATTTTCTGGAAGTGAGACTGATTGAATCGCTTGCCACGGCCACGGAAGTGCGCGACATAGGGCGCTGCGCAGGCGAAGGCTTTTGCGCCGGAAAATGACGGGCTGTGGCTCAGCTTGGTAGAGCGCTGCGTTCGGGACGCAGAGGCCGTGGGTTCAAATCCCACCAGCCCGAGTCGGAGCCCGGGCTGGACAAAGAGGCGACGATGGGCGTTGTCTTCTTCCGATTTGGCTTCACGCGTCAGGTGTTGCTTCTGCAACTCATCGGCCATCAGCACATGGTTGCGTTCGGCCTAGGCCGGGTCGCCAAGCACCTTACGCGTCGAAGCGCCACTCACTTTCGCCTGCGCGCTCGTAGAAACGCTGCGTGTCGACCTCCATGCTTTCGCATAACGCCGGACCGTGTCGATCCCAAGGCTATGAATCAGCCAGACCGGTTTGCGATTAATAAACCCCCTGACATCCTCGCGGCGTCTCAGCGGGGTATACTCGCCGAACCGGCCTCGAATTTTATCGATCAGCGAACGCGATGCCCATCTTCCTCGGCCTCCATTTCTTGGAACACCTGGGCGTCGCCGGATAATTATCCCTCAAGCGGGTGGCGAAATCTTCATACACCCCGGCGTCGGTTTCCTCATTCGAGATTGTGAGCGCGAGGATCTCCGCTTGCGAAAGGTCTTTGAAATTCTTCGCCATGGTTCAATTGAACCCAAACCGGTCGCGAATGGCGAGAAATCAATTACGGAAGCGGAACCGGCAAGACGCTTCCTTTGAACCGGACGTGCCGGGTTCGAAGACGCGAGCTAGTCACCGAAGGTTGTAGGCTTCGACGAGGGCGACGCCCGTCGTGTCGCCTGCACCGCGCACGATCGCGGTGTACGCGCCCGGGCCCAAAGTGACGAGAATAGCCGATTCCGCATCCTCGCTCGGAGCCAGACCGGTCGCTTCAATCTCCGCCTCCTGAGAGTCCTTCCAGTTGTCATCGGAAGCAAATGTGTTGCCGTCGCTGTCATGCAACTCGAGGGTCGGATCTTGAAGCGAATTGACGATCCCGAAAACGGAAAGCGATGGTCCAATTGCGCGGACCAGCACCGGGCCGGCCTCCACTGTAGTTGGCCCAACAATGAAACCGCCGATCATAACGTTGTCTCCGGTATCGACAAAGCCGCGGGTGCTGATGTTGCCAAGCTGTGAATCAGCAGCCGAATCCAAGTCGTAGACCTCGACCAAAGCTACCCCGGTGCCGCTATCCACGCCGCGCACAATCGCCGTGTAAGCCCCGGGGGCGAGCGTCGCCACAATCGCGGACTCTTTGTCATCAGTGGGTGCGAGCCCGGTCGCCTCGATCTCGCCCTGCTGAGTGTCTTTCCAGTTGTCGTTAGTTATGACAGTCCCATCGGGTTGATGTAACTCCAGGAGCGGATCAGCCAGCACGTCGGGAAGGCCAAAGTTACTGAGCGACGGGCCGATGGCACGGAGGATCACCGGCTTTGGATCGGTTCCGGTGATGATCACGCCCCCAATTAGCACATTGTCGCCGGTGAGGACCTGCAAGCGGGTGGAGATGTTAAGCAGGCTCGGCGGCGTCGGGGTTGGAGTTGGCGTCGGCGTAGGTGTCGGCGGCGGTGTTGGTGTTGGCACACCGAACACATCCAGGCATTGCGAAAATTCCGAGGTTTCAATGGGATTCCCAGAACCGTCCAGTCTCGTCGCGGTCGCAGTTACGACCGTGTTCCCGGTCGGGAGCGGAAATGTCAGTGGACCGAAGTTGATCGTGCAATCTGCTGCGGGGGTTACAACCGTAGAACCGAGCAACTGCTGCCCTTGACCGAACCCAGTCGGATCGCATTGATCGTCCGAGAAAAATTCGAGACGAAACATTGTGCTCGGCACGCTATCGAGTGATCCGGAAACTATCACGTTGTCATTGCTAAACAACGCCGATGTAATCACTGGATAATTTTGCAACTCATTCGCGCCGCCATCGGCATCGCAGTCATCATTTGGCGTCGGCATGGTAGCTCCACAGCCATTTGTGGCCAGAGTAATGCCGAGTCCGGCGTTATCGTGAATGGAGTTACCGAGAATGGCCCAGCTGGTGTTATCGCCAGCGAAGCCGGCGACGCTGACGCCGTTGAGTGCATTGAAGGCGATGATGTTGCCTTCCCCTGCATTCACGCCGCCGATCATCCCAGTAGTGGTATCGAGAGCGGCGACGCCGCAGTTTCCGTTGCCCAGCGGCATTGTTCCCGTGATGTCGGTGCCGATTTTGTTGCCTTGGATCACTACCCCTGTCGCGGCGACAAGAATTCCATCGGCCCCCGCGTTAACGACATTACCCGCACCCGGGGTGCTCCCGCCGACCGTGGTGTTAACTGATTGACTGACTTGGACGCCGATGTTGAGTGCGTTGAGTGCCACAGTGCCGGTCGCATCAGTCCCGATCAGGTTTCCCTCGACCGTCGTGTTAACTGCAGCATTGAATTGTACGCCCCCGATCGAGACGCCGCTGCCTGTCGCGTTGATAACGTTGCCGGCGCCGGATGCACTTCCACCAATGATGAGTCCGGTCCCTATCTCCGCTTCGATCCCAGTGGTTCCAGAGCCAATCGCTGCGGTTCCCGCGGCATTAGTGCCGAAATAGTTGCCTTGTACCAGGGTCGCGTCGCCGTCGTTCTCGATCCCGCCGAATCCACCGTTAGACGCGATCACATTTCGGGTACCGGGCGAGGTGCCGCCGATAACGTTGCCTGTTGCGTGCTGGCTGCTTCCGTTGCTCACTTGGACGGGGGTACCGTCACTAACTACCGTTGTGCCATCGGTATCCACGCCGATGAAATTGCCTGTCAAAAGATCATTGTTGCTGCCCACGAAGACCAGTGTTTGGTGTATGTTAGTGATGCCCGCGAGGCAGAGTCCCTTGACAGTGGAACCGGAACTATCGCCAGGCAGTCCGCATTCCGTGGGAGAACAAAGTTGGATCACCCGATCGCCAGCGGCGTCGCCGATGACCTTGATGCGGATGTTCGCGTTATCGCCGATCGCGAGGGTGTTCGCGCTTGCGCCCGGCTGGGTGTAGCCATCGAGGATCACAGGCTCACTGAGTCCGAAACAGAAGTTGCCCGATCTGGCAAGGCAATCAGTTAGCGCGATGGTGCAAACGTCCGTGATTGGGTCGCAGCCCGAGTCGCTTGACGGAATGTTGAACGCGATCAGGTTTGTCGCCCCTATGGGCGGGGGATTGGCGTTCGATGCATTGACTGCCTGTCTTAATGTGCAGTCTGTTCCGCAGACCGATCCGTCAGTGTCGGCTGTGGATGTTACAGTGAATGTCATTGCCGTGGCTGGAGTAAGAGCAGAAGTCAACGGCAGCGAAGACCAATCGATCACTGACCCCGGGCCCATGATCATGTGGTCAAAGGCCTCATCTCTCGCGGTCCGCGATCCGGTAGCCCATTTTGGTCTCCCCTGGATTATGTTTAGTTTAGAGTTTTCGGTCGATCGGTTTTGTCCAAACCCAGCCAGCGCCACAAAGACCCCGACGAAACAGAATACGAAACCCGTTAAACCGCGCCGATTGAAGAAAGCGGAGCACAATGCCGATTTGTTTTTCATGAGTAAATGACTTCCTGCCGAGCGAACTTCGTTAGAGTTAAGGAAATTCCTGCGCGGAAGTGACACCTCATTATGTTGGAGCGCACGGACCGAGCAGTTATAGTACTGGGGCGCTGGGCCCAATACATTGTCTCAAGGCGCGTAGACGTAGTAGATTAGATCAGCCAAGGACGTCGGGGCGGTAAACTGAAATGTCCCCTGTCCATGAATTCCCTGCAACGGTCCTGTGCCGGCGCCCACCGTTGTCACCTGGCTCTGCCAGTTGCCGCCGGTCAGGCTAGCTTCGCCGTGGTAGCCGAGCGTGCCACCGCCGTAGCTCAGCGTTTCATCGAATTGAAGAGTCAGATCGCCGTTGGACGAGGTGCGTTCGGACAGGTGGCCGGCGGCCGCTCCGGTCACTTCGGAGTGGTCGGCCAGACAGATATCGTGCAGTCCGGTGAAGTCGAAGTCGATAAAGGTTTGCGAATCCACTTGCCGGACTTGGAAGTTCGACATGGCGGTCAGCACGACTGTCCCGGCGCATGGCACGGGCGGCCCGGCGGCCACTGTTCCCGCGACGACCAGTGTGAGTACACTCAAAAATAGATATCCGAATATTTGTTTCATAGGGTTGTGCCCTTTCGTTTTGACCTCGTTATGGTACTAACGAAATGCCGGGGCGAAGTTCCGGATTATCGAACGATCAATTGCTTTGATCGCCGCGTGCCTGGAATACGGCAGCGACAGCGCTCAGAAGTCAGAGCCATGTCCACGGAGCAACAATTAGCGGCGTCTGCACCGGTTTAGGCTTGTGAAAAGCGCGAGAAAAAGGCAGGCTTACCAATCGTGAATTCGGGAGGGGCTGCCCAGAGTTTAGCCGAGTCGCGCGAATTCGTGACGACGCGCTGGAGTTTGATTCTGTCAGCCACGGATGCCGGTGGCGATCACCGCAAAGCACAGGCAGCTCTGGCCGAGCTTTGTCGCAGTTATTGGCGTCCGGTTTTCCTGTTTATCAGGCGCCGGGGCTACTCCGCTCCGGAAGCACAGGATCTCGCTCAGGATTTTTTTGTCACCATTCTGGAAAGCGACTGGCTCCAGCAGGCGGACCAAGACCGGGGTCGATTCCGTTCCTTTCTGCTCAAGTCGGTCCAAAATTTTGTCGCTCATGCCGAGGAAAGAGAGCGGGCAATCAAACGCGGCGCAGGCTTTGAGTTCGTCTCGTGGGACGAATGGCTGGCTGAAACGCCTTCGGAATTGACTATCCCGGATCACGCTCTTGAATCGCTCGGGCCGGCGGCACTGTTTGACCTTCGTTGGGCTACGACGGTGGTCGATCATGCTCTCGACCGTCTGCGCGAAGAATGCGAAAGCAAAGGCCGGCTTCGGCTATTCGAGACTCTGCGCGGCTGTCTCGCTTCGGATCGCAGCGATATCTCTTACCCAAGCCTAGCCGAGAGTTTAAAGATCACCGAGACGATGGTAAAAAAACAACTCCACAATCTCCGGCAGAGATTCCGCTGGCTCTTGCGCAATGAAGTCGCCCAAACGGTGCAAAATCCAGCCGATATTGACGACGAAATCCGCCATCTCTGCGTCGTCCTGGCGGCCGCCAGCACGGCCGCAGCTTCCTAGTCACTAGAAAATTCGCATGGCCGCAGAGATTGTGAATCTGGCTTTCGGCGCTCGCCTGGCCTTGCTGAAAAATTCCTCTCCAGTCGCGTTCATTCGGACTTAAGCAAATGGACGCCGAGATCACCACCCTTGGCTCGCTTCTGAAGGAAGGACTGCAAAGCGAAGGCGAAGCATCCGAGGAAATTTTCGAGACCACGCTCATAGAAGCCAACGTGCCCGATGGTCACTGGCGCTTGGGCAATTACGAGATTCTTGAAGAGATCGGGCGCGGGGGGATGGGGGTCATTTACCGGGCGCGCCAGCGGCACTCGCGTCGGATTGTCGCAATAAAACGTGTGCTCAGGTATCAGGCGGACTCACCGGAAACTCTCAAACGCTTCCGGCGCGAAGCGGAAGCGGCGTCGAGTCTCGAACATCCGAACATTCTTCCCATCCACGAAGTCGGCCAGGGCGAAAACGGCTCGCCCTTTTTCAGTATGAAATACGCGGCAGGCGGAAGCTTGCAAAAGGCCTCTTTAGTACTCTGCAAGGATCCGCGCGAATGCGTTCGACTTATGGCCAAAGTAGCGCGCGCTGTGCAATACGGACATGAGCACGGCGTCTTGCATCGCGATCTCAAGCCGGGAAATATCCTGCTCGACGACCACGGCGAACCATTCGTGACCGATTTCGGCTTGGCGAAATGGCTCGATACAACCACCGATCTCACGCGTACCTTGGCAATCTTTGGCACGCCCGGTTACATCGCGCCCGAGCAAGCCAAAGGACCGGCAGCCAAACTTACCCCAGCGGCCGATGTCTACAGTCTCGGCGCAGTCCTGTTCGATTTGTTCACTGGGCGCCCGCCATTTCTGGGCGAACACGCGCTGGCTGTGATTCAACAGGCGAGCGAAAAGCCGGCACCCAAACTCCGCACGCTCGTGCCAGGATTGGATCGCGACTTGGAAACGATTTGCGGGCGCTGCCTCGAGCGCGAGCCGCAAGCGCGCTATCGCTCGGCTGGCGATCTCGCGCTTGATCTTGAGCAATGGCTGCAAGGCCGTTCGATTTTTGCCCGCCGTATCGCCCCGCCAGTGCGGGCCTGGCGCTGGTCAAAGCGTAACCCGAAGCTCGCGGCTGCGACCGCAGCAGCGCTTTGCTCGGCTATGACAGCCGCGTTTTTGTTTATTTCTCATGACCGCCCTTCAAAGCTATCGACCGCGAGCGCGCAAGTGAAGACGATCACGGTCCTTCCCTTCCAACTGCTACAGGGAGCGCCGGAAGATGAATACCTCGGAACCGGATTGGCTGACACCTTGACGATGCAAATCGACAGGATTCCTAACATACTTGTTCTCTCCCCAGGCCCGATGCAGAGAGATCGCGAATGGAACAGGCGCGATGCACTGGCGACAGGACGAGAACTGGACGTGGAAGCCGTTCTAGACGGTACCGTAGAGCGTGCCGCCGATACATTTAATGTGACCGCGCGCCTGTTGCGGGCCCACGACGGGCTAGTCCTCTGGTCAGCCACATTCCATGAGAGATTTGCAAACGTCTTCGCAATCGAAGATGCAGTTTCGCAAAGCGTCGCAAAGGCACTGCTCGGGAATCTTAGCGGCGAAAATCGAAAACTGCTGATCAAGCATGACACGGAGAACCCCGAGGCGCACCGGGCTTACTTTAAAGGGCGTTACTTCTGGAACAAGCGAACGCCGGCGGGATTACAGCAAAGTCTTGCATACTTCCGAGAGGCAATCGATCTGGATCCGACTTACTCCTCGGCGTATGCCGGCATGGCAGACGCGTACGCCCTGCTGGTGTGGCAAGAGCAACTTCCTCGAAGTGAGTTCATCGCAAGGGCAAAAGCTGCTGCCACCAAAGCACTCGAAATTGACCGGACGCTCGCCGAGCCACACGCTACTCTCGGCTATGTGAAATTCTGGTACGAATGGGACGTTGCGGGCGCTGAATCGGAATTCCGCTCCGCCATTCAACTAAACCCTGATTACGGAACGGCCCACCATTGGTATGGCGAATCGCTCGGTATGTTGGGCCGCTTTGATGAAGGTCTGAAAGAACTGCGAATCGCGCAACGGGTCGAGCCACTTTCCCCCATAATTAACGCCGACTTGGGGAAACTTCTTTTTCTGGCGCGGCAGCCCGATGAAGCGATCGAGCAGATGCAAAAGACACTGGAATTAGATCCTGATCTGCCGCTGGCTCACGTGTTTCTCGCTCTGGCACGAAATAAAAAAGGCCTGCGCAAACCCGCCATCGCAGAATTGGAAAAAATAGCAAAAGCTCCGGGCAGCCGCGCAATCTTCAAGGCCACGCTCGGATTTGTCTATGGCCAATCAGGGCGCGAAGCCGAGGCCCGCGCTGTTCTCAGCGAATTGATGGAATCGCGATCAGGTAAGCAGTATGTATCACCATTTCACATCGCCCTTGTCTATGTTGGCCTGGGTGAAAACGCGCAGGCTATCGAATGGCTCGAAAAAGCAAAAGCTGAGCGCGATCCATTTCTGATTTACATCAAGGTCGATCCGAATTTTGACAGCCTGCGCGGTGAGCCACTATTCCAAGCCCTCCTGGAAAGCCTGGGACTGTAGCGCTGTACCAAGAGGAAAATACTCGCCGGCCGTTTCGCCAAATCCGCTCGCGTCGCCGGAGTTGGTCGCCTGGCGCGCGACGGCGCCCGCTCGACTAAGCGGTCGCGATTACGACGCGCGGTTCGACAATCAGCGCATCGCCTTTGAGAAGTTTCTGCTTTCCAGCGACAACCTCATGTTCCAGCGCGGCTCGGCCTGTATCGTAAAGATGCTCAACTTCGTTCGCGAGCGGAGTGCTGTAGATGTATTGCCAAACGAACTCTCTGGGTGGCGGAAAGACAAAGCTCAAAGTTTCGATCTTGATCCGGACCTCGTCGAACCCAGATACTTCGATCAGGTTCTGCACTTGATGGAAAATATATAGCGAGAACACGGCTTTGATCTGGAAATGGGATAGGTTCGGCGCTGCCTTCCTTCCATTCAATGCGTGGATTCTGAGAGCGAGCAACGCTCAACATTCCAGGATTAAGAGTCGAGACCAACCACCGCCCCATCGGCCCCGACTCGCTGCGCAGCGAGTCCGCTGACGATCCCGGTGCCGCAGGCGACATCCACCAGCACTCGTTCGCCCTTATTACACAGCGCCGCCGCTGCAAGCAAGCTGTTGGCGAAGGCCTTCCCGGAATTCGTTGGGTCGTACTTGTTTTTGACTTTCGCCCGTGCGCTCCGAGTCGGAATCGACTGCTTAAATCAGATCGCAATCAAAATCGAGCAACAGCAGTTATTCTCGTTAGGCTGGCGTATCCGGCTGGGCGATGTCTTAC
This sequence comes from Chthoniobacterales bacterium, assembly GCA_025980625.1. Lineage (GTDB taxonomy): Bacteria > Verrucomicrobiota > Verrucomicrobiia > Chthoniobacterales > UBA10450 > JAICXG01. Next base: position 368 of record JAICXG010000098.1, on the reverse strand, counting down.
TCGGTTCGGTTCGCACTGTCGGGGCGATCCGGGTCTATGCGGCTTGGTTTCGCAAAATGGCGCGATGCCCTGTCCCTAACTGCCTCCGGCCCAGCGAGCCCAAGGAGAGCGAAAATCTCAGTTGGTATCTGCTTCCCTTTGACCGCAACTTCTCCCAGCCGGCGAGTGCGATAACGCCCGCGCGCCCTGGCCAGGGTCGCGCCGCTAACGATAATGCGCGCGTTGTATTCGGGAACTTTCGTTAGACCTTCAAGGCGCGAGGCGAGATTCACACCGTCACCGATAACTGTGTAATTGAGCCGTGTTTCCGAGCCCATATTGCCGGCGACGACCACGTCAGTGTTAATCCCAATCCCGACCGCGATCGT
>JAICXG010000330.1 GCA_025980625.1 Chthoniobacterales bacterium | reverse complement strand
TGACTCAGCCGAGCCATTCGTTAGCCGCCGATTGCCACCATCTTTCGCCCCGGCTGATAAGTGGTGCGGAAATCGTGTTGCTCCGGTTTGCGCTCGACCACGTCGAGAAAAAACCGGCGCAGTTCCTCGTCGCTCGCCCCCGCGCGAAGCGGTTTCATGATGTCGAACTCGAGATAACTGCCGAGGCAGGGCCGCAGTTTGCCATCGCAGGTCAGCCGCAGCTTATTGCAGCTCTCGCAGAAATGGAGGTTGGTCATCGCGCCGATGAAGCCAATCCGCTGATTGCGTCCCGCGAGCTGGTAGTAAGTGGCCGGCCCGTTGGTGCGAAACTCCGGCTGTGGAATGAGCGCGCCGAAACGCGCCTCGATTGTGCGCTTTGCTTCCGCGACCGGGAGAAAGTTGCTTTCGTCGAGCACCTCGGTCGTGCTCACCGGCATCAGCTCGATGAAGCGGAGGAGAAGATTCCGCTCGCCCGCGAAATCAACCAGCGTCGTTAGGCTGGATTCGTTCCGTCCGCGCATCAGGACGCAGTTGAGCTTGATCTGGGGGAACCCGGCGGCGCGGGCGGCCTCGATTCCGGCGAGCGCTTCTGGCAGGAGGTCGCGCCCGGTGATGCGGGCGTAGTGCGGGCGATCGAGGGTGTCGAGGGAGATGTTGATCGAGTTAAAGCCGCAATCGCGTACTGCCTGCGCCATGGTCAGGCGAGGCTCGACTTCACGGGTCAGGAGGGTGCCGTTGGTAGAAAGGCCGATGTCGCGCAAGTTCGTTAGGCAGGGAAGCGCGCGAAAGAGTTGAATGACGTCGCGACGGGTAAGCGGTTCGCCGCCGGTGAGACGGATTTTTGTTACGCCCAGTTCACTCGCGATGCGGATGAGGCGGAGGGTTTCCTCAAAGGTGAGGATGTCGTGGCGAGGCAGCCATTCCTGTAACTCCTGCGGCATGCAATACGTGCAGCGCTCGTTGCAACGATCGGTGATCGAAACCCGCAGATAAGAAATGCGGTGGCCGAAGCGATCCTCCATGGCCGAGGCTAGCGCGGAGAGATTTGCGAAGCAAGGTCGATGGGCGGCACATTAACAGTGTCAGCCTGAGCGGAGCGCAGCAAAGTCGAAGGATCCCGTGGTGCGATCGGAAAGACAACTTCCGATGGGCGGCGGGACTCGAGCCGTGCCTTCAAGGGAGCTCGCCGGGATCCCTCGACTTGGTTTCACTCCGCTCGGGATGACGTTTCCATCCTGTTACGCTTTAGAGATTCGGGTCGGCCGCTGCTGGTTTGACGGCCTCGGGGCCGAGCCTAACTTTAGACATGAAGCGTCAATTGTTTTTGGGGGCGCTGTTGGCGTGCATCGCAACGGGCGCGTTACTTCTCTCGGGTTGCAGCACGATTTCCTCCCGCATCGATGCGAACCAGGCGGCGTTCGGGCAACTCTCGCCGCAGGACCAGGCGCTCGTTAGGCAGGGGAAAGTCCGCGCCGGGATGTCGCAGGAAGCGGTTTATATGGCATGGGGCCCGCCGCAACAAAAGGCCACCGGGATGGTGCATAATGTGCCGGCCGAGACCTGGGTCTACACCGCTTCGACGGCCGGTTACGGTCCCTACTACGGGCCGGGTTGGTATGGCGGCTGGGGATTCTCAGGCCAGGTCGCCTTTGTCGGGCGCCGTCACGGCCATCGCGTCTTCGGCGCCTTTTACGATCCGTTTTGGGATCCGTTCTATTATCCTTTCCCGCCCACGATCCAGTATCCGGTGAAGACGGTCTCGTTTGAGCGCGGGCGTGTGGTGGCTTTCCAGTATCTCGCGCCGGGCTACTAGTCGCGGCCGGTTCAACCGCTCTGGACGAGCCGCCTAACGAGATCTTCAATTGTCACGATCCCGGTCAATTTGCCGCCCGCGCCTTTGACCGCGGCGAGGGTGAGACGGGCCGCCCGGAGACGGCGGATGATTCGGTAGGCCGATTCAGTTTCGGCCGCGGACACGATCCGTCGGGTGTAACTCCGCAACGGTCCCGGCGGGGTGCGATCGAGCAAGATATCGAAGACATTGACGAGACCGAGTGGGCGCTTTTTCGAGATGACAGGCAGCCGATCGATCCCGGTCCTGGTGCTCAACTGAAGCACTTCTGGAATGGTAGCATCGGGCCTAATCGCGACGACCTTCGGCAGCGGCACCATCACGTCGGCCACTTTGACGGTGCGGAAATCGACCACGTTGTGGATCATGGCGCGCTCGGCAGCGGTCAGCGCACCCTGGCGTTCGCTCTCGACGGCGATCTGTTTCAGGTCCTCGCGTGCGGCAAAAAGCCGCGGAGGCGCTGTGCTTCGCCTAACGAGCAGGTGACCGATCTGGGCGCCGATTTCGAGAATCGGCCAAAGCAGGCGCGACGTAAAAACGAGTAACCCGGCGAAAGCGGCGAGGGCGCGGTAGGGAAAGCGCCGAAAGAGCGACTTCGGCAAAACCCCGAGGAGAAAAAGATAAATCGGCGCGGCGACGAGAAGCGCAACGATATAACCACTCGGGCCTAACGAGCGGACGAGCCGGTGGGTGAGCAAAAGCAGAGCGCCAATATCCGCGGCATTGGTCACAAGCAGGATGGTGGCGAGGAGTCGCTCCGGTTCTTTGAGGAGACGATCGAGGAGAATGGCAGAGCGATTCTGCCGTTTCACCTGGTAACGCAGCCGCACCGGGTCGAGCGAAAGCAGGCCGGCCTCAATCCCGGCAAAGATAAAGGAGGTGAT
>JAICXG010000267.1 GCA_025980625.1 Chthoniobacterales bacterium | reverse complement strand
GTCGAGTTGGAGCCAGTTGCCGTAGGGTCGATAGAGCGGATCGCCCACCGCCACATTCATCCACGAAACCACCGGCACGGACATATAAGCGCTCTCCGCAAAAGTGAAGCCGTGGAGAAGGCGATCGTTAAAAATGTCGAGATGCGCCGTCAGTTGCAGATACGGCTCGTAGACGTTGCCTAACGATGCCGCAGCGCCTTTGCTCAGGAGCGGCCCGACCCAGTTCGCGCCTGGCGAACGCAGCGTACTCGCGCTGAAGGAGTGGATGTGAACGGCAACCGCGCCCCGTTGGAATTTGAATTCCGGATCGCTAAACGGCCCGTTCAGACTGCCGGCGTACCAGCCATAATAGAGCGCGCAGTCGTTCATCGGGAATCCGGATGGAAACGTCTCGGGATTCGTGTCGTAAACCGCCGGCACCCCGGCGCGCCGCAGGTCCTGCACGATCTGCTTCAACCACAAGTCACCCTCGGCCAGTCCGCCGCTGCCGTGGTCCGCGCCATCGACGTAGGCCCGTCCCCAAAGGCCGGTTTTCTCCGTCGCGACCGCGTCGCTGATCATTTGCCTAACGACCGGCTCGCTCGGCCCATCGAGCCGGCAAACGAGAAGCAGCGGCGAGTCGGTCAGCTCCGCGATCGGGCGAAAGTTCTGAAAATATGGGTTGTGCACTGTGCCGGAAATCTGGCGGGAGAAGAGACCGAGCACCGCCAGCTCGGAGTCAACCGAGGCGGCATTCTGGTTGCCGGCCGGGTTCTTCTGCGGCTCGTCGCCGTCATAAGCAGGAGTCGAGCGGACCTTGAGCGGCATTCCCCGAATCAGCGCGACGAAATGAATCCTGCTCGAACGCACAACCGGGTGCTGCTCCTCGTCATCGCGCAGCGTCCACCAGGTGCGTTCCGCAAATACTTTCCGCAGCGGTCCGGCGATGTTCTGGTCGTATTCTTGGCGGCTGATCTCTTCATCAGAGGAGCACTCGAGGCCGACGAGATGATCGTATGGAATCGCGCGCGTCTTCGCGTAAAAATAGGCGAGCGCGATCGATTCCGGCGTGTTCCGGTTGTAGACAACGATGGTCGCCTCGGCCCGATCGGCGGCCGTCTCCGCCGCCCGCAGGGCCGCGCCTAACGAGAAAAGGACAACGACGCCGGCCAGCAGTCGCCTCATTCGCTGAAATCGATCTTCAAACCGTCGTAGGCGATGCCCACATTTGGCGGCAGCGTGCTTTCTGCGCTCTGCGGCAGTTCGTGGCAGAGATGGGTGAATAGCGTCCGCTCGGCGCGCACGCGCTGCGCGGCCTCGATCGCCTGCGCGACACTCAGGTGAGTGGGATGTGGCTTTTCCCGCAGCGCATCGATCACGAGCAACTCAACCCCTTCAATCCTGCGCGCGACATCATCCGGCACCGCGCTGCAATCGCTCAAGTAGGCGAGAAGCTTGCGGCGGTTGCGGGAGAAAAGAAAACCGTAGGTCTCCGAGTCACCGTGCGGGAGCGGGAGCGGAGTGATGAGGGTTTTGCCTAACGAGAATGGGCCGCAAATAATGTGCGGCACCGGCTTCAAATAGCCCGGCGACGGATTCGGGTTGCGAAAAGCAAACTGATAGACCCGTTCCAGATCCGCCATCGTTTCGGCCGAGGCGTAGACGGACATCCGTCCGCCGCGAGCGAAGGCGAAGCGCCGCAGATCGTCGAACCCCATCACATGATCGGTGTGCGAATGCGTCATGAGAACGGCGTCGACTTTCCAGATGTTCTCGCGCAGGCATTGGCTACGGAAGTCGGTCCCGGTATCGACAACATAATTTCCCTCCGGCGTCTCCAGAAAAATCGAGGCGCGCGTGCGATTGTCGCGCGGATCGCTCGAGCGGCAGACCGCGCAATCGCAGCAAATCATCGGCACGCCGACGGAAGTGCCGGTGCCGAGGAAAGTGAGCCGGAGGGCGGGCGTTGCGGTCAGTTGAGAGTTGGCACTTGAGAGTTGAAAGTCGGAGGCGTTCAGAGGTTTCATCTCTCAACTCTCAACCCTCAACTCTCAACTGCTCTCTTGCTCAGCTTGCTCCGAATCAAAAACCTCGCGCTGGTCGAGGACCTGGAATGGGAACTTGCTCCCGGCTTCACCGCCATCACCGGCGAGACCGGCGCGGGTAAGTCGATCATCATCGGCGCGCTTCAGTTATTGTTAGGGGAACGGGCCGATAAGTCGCTTATCCGCACTGGCGCAGGCGCCTGCACGGTCGAGGCGCTTTTCGCGGCGGAGAATTTTTCGGAACTGAATCGGCAGCTCGCGGAATCGGGGATTGAGCCGGCTGAAGGCGAACTGATCGTGAAGCGCAGCTTTTCGTTAGGCGGAAGCAGCCGACAGTTCGTCAACGGTTCGCCCACGACCCTGGCGCTCTTGAAGACAATCGGCGACGAGCTAGTCGACTTGCACGGGCCGCATGATCATCAGTCGCTTCTTTCGCCGGAACGCCAGCTCGAGTTGCTCGATCGTTTTGCGCACGCCGAAGCGGAGTTGCAGAGTTACGAGGAAAATTTCCGCCGCTGGCGCGCGCTCGTGGCCGAGGAAGCGGCGCTAAGCACGGCGGAATCGGCGCGTGCCCAGGAGATCGATCTCCTGCGCCACCAGGTGAATGAAATCGCTGCGGCGCAGCTTCAGCCTAACGAGGAGGAGGAAATCGTCAGCCGCTACAAGCTGGCGAGCAACAGCCGGCGATTGATCGAGCTGGCGACCGCGGTTTCCCGGCAACTTTCCGAGCTCGACATCGCGGTCCTGAATCAACTGGCGGAAACGCAGCGCCTCCTGCGCGAACTGGAAAAGATCGATCCCGGTCTCGCGGAAACTTCCGCCGCGCACGCCGCCGCGGTTGTGGAACTGACCGAGATCGCGCGCACGCTCGATCGTTATGCGGAAAAACTCGACCTCGATCCGGAGCAGCTGGCGCAGCTCGAAGCGCGCGTCAGCTTGCTCGAAACCCTGAAGCGAAAATACGGTGCGACCGTCCCGGAAGTGATCGCTTTTGGCGAGCGCGCCGCGGAACGATTGCGCAAAATCGAAGGCCACGATCTCGAATTGGAGCGACTCGCCAGGGAAATCGCCGAGGCGAAGAAGTCGCTCGATCGCGCCGCGGCCGCGCTGCGCAAAACGCGCCAGACAGCTGCGCCGAAACTGGCCCGCAACATCCGGCAACAACTTGCCGATCTCGGATTTCGTCAGTCGGAGTTCGAGGTAAAAATTTCGCCTAACGACGAGCCGCGTCTGAGCGGGAGCGAATCGGTCGAGCTCGTTTTCTCGCCCAACCCCGGCGAGCCATTGAAACGGTTGCGGGCGATCGCGTCGAGCGGCGAAATCTCGCGTCTCATGCTCGCGATCAAGTCTTCCCTCGCCCTGCAGGACGTGATTCCACTCCTCGTGTTCGACGAGATCGACGCGAACGTCGGCGGTGAGATTGCGAACGCCGTCGGAACGAAAATGCGCGTGCTGGCTGCGAAACATCAGGTGCTCTGCATCACTCACCTGCCGCAGGTCGCGGCGGCGGCGGCGCATCACTTTGTCGTGACAAAGGAAGTGAGCGGCGGGCGCACCTATTCCGGTCTGCACGAGGTGAACGGAAAAGCGCGCGAGGAAGAGATCGCGCGCATGCTCGGCGAAAAAAGTGAGTCCGCCTTCAGGCATGCTGCGAGCTTGCTCGCGCGGTCATAGTTTCGTCGCAATCTTCAGCGCCGAAGGCGCGCTCTGTGTGGAGGCACGAATGGACTAGCGATTGCTGAAAGAAGCCGGTGCCGTCGTCATCTGCGGTATGAAGACCGAGCTTCGCCTAGTGCCTAACGAAAATTCCGAAACCATCGGTGGACAGTCCTGCGCCGACGGTGCGAAAGCTCTTTTCCGGAGTCACCTC
>JAICXG010000237.1 GCA_025980625.1 Chthoniobacterales bacterium | reverse complement strand
TGATTCTTTTTAAAAGGCGTGAGCGCAGTTCGCCTAACGAGCCTAACACAATCACGCGTTGTCGTGCTAAGTGATCTCGTAGCCAATCGGCTTAAAGCGATAGTTATTCGATAACTCTGCCGCACAGGCGGTAAGACCAACGAGCAGGTCCGTCTCCGCCCGGAATTTGATTTTATCGCCGGCACGGGAGCGCGGCGGAAGGACGCAGAGGGTGCCGTCCGGGGCGATCGCAACGTTCATAAAAATGTTGAAAGTGGTCGGGATCGCGTCGGGAGCGATGCCGTGTGGTGCAAGGGCATGGCAGAGATTTTCGAAACAGCTGCGGTGGTATTCGCTCCTGCGGTAGATGATCTGGAACGTCTCCGCACTGCACGGAGTGAGAAGGAAGTCGTGCCGGCCGACGTCGTCCTGGAGGATCGTCAACATTGGGCGGCTTCGGTTCGAATAGAGCGTATGGCCGGTCGTTAGGTAAACCGAGTTCGCGTAGTCGAATGTGCGGCCGGAGGAGAGCCACTCGCCCAGGTCGTCGCACTGAAAGGCGATCAGGTCGGCGACCTGTTCGCCCTCGAGGTCGACGACGGTGAGATGCTGGCCGCGGTGCAACTCGAAGGCGGTTCCGGTCTGAGGTTCAAGCCGCCCCTTCATCCTTCTCCTGAGCCGCGACGAAAGGCGCCTCCCAATTATCCTCGACCGCGCGCCCGGAATATTGGCGCGCTTCGGATTGCTGGCCGAAGTCGCTCAGCATCGGATTGACGCTGCCTTCGAAGTCGATCTCGCGGGCGCGGATCGTTTCCTGCATGTGCTGCCATTTTTCCTCGGAGCGCAAGCGCTCGAATTGCTCGTGCAGATTAAAAACGAGTGTCGGCCAGGTGAAGCGGCGCGCCAGGCGCGAGCTGTTGGCGTGCATCCCGATGACGTAAAAGGCGTGGCCCGCAAAGCTGTAGCAAAAGTGCGGGTCGCGCGGGTCAGCTGCCACCGCAGGATCCCAGTCGGCGCCGCGCGCGGCGTCGATACGGTTGATTTTGCGCAGTTGGCGCCAGAGGGCTTCTTCGAATTGTTCTTCGCTCTGTTCCCTCGGCTGATGGAAGATCGCGGCAAAGCTGAGGTAGTCGCTCCGCTGCCCGACCTCGGATTCAATAAAGACGCGAAGATCGCGCGCGAGCGCCAGGGAATCGCGCTCGGTCCCGAGATCCTCATAAGTGCGAACAAAAACCGAACCGGCACTGAGCGCCGCTTTTGCGCCAAGACAGGGAAACTCCGGCGCCGCGAGCAGCGCCCGAAATGCCGCCTCGGCTTCGGCGGGGAAACTTGCCGCCTGTCCATATGATCCCACTTCTTGAGAAACGCCGTTCGTCCGCGGGTCGGTCGCCTAACGACTGGAGATGATTTCCAGCCGGCAGTTGCTCGGCACACGAAGGTTCTCATGTTGAACCATGAACGCGGAGATGGAGCTGGGAACGAACAAGAAGGCGTTCCAGATCAACCTCGATCGCAGGAAATACGGCACCTTCGCTGAAATCGGGGCGGGCCAGGAGGTGGCGCGGCGTTTTTTCCAGGTCGGTGGCGCGTCCGGCACGATCGCGAAAACCATGTCGGCGTACGACATGCAGTTCAGCGACGCCATCTATGGGCCGACGACGCGGTATGTCAGCCGGGCGCGGCTCTGCACCATGCTCGAACACGAGTACCATCTCCTGATCGAGCGGCTGGATGAAAAGTTTGGCGCGGAACGGACCTTTTTCGTCTTCGCCGACACCGTCGCGGCACGCAGTTTTAAGCAGCATAGCGAATCGCACGGCTGGCTGGGGATGCATTTTCAAACTGAGACGCGGAGTGAGCCGAGCCAGATCATCGCCCACGTGCGGATGCTGGATGAGGAGAACATCGATCAGCAGGAAGCGCTTGGGATCATCGGGGTCAACCTGATCTACGGCGCGTTCTATTATCATCATCCGGAGAAGTTAATCGCGTCGCTCCGGGAAAACCTGGCGCCGCAACGAATGGAAGTGGACATGATCAAGTTCTCCGGGCCGGCCTATCAGGGTGTGGACAACCGGCTCATGAGCCTGCAACTGGTGAGCCAAGGACTAACGACGGCGGTCATGTTCACGGCAGAAGGCGAGACGGTGCAGCCGGCGGAAGTTTTTTATAGAAAATCGATCATCGTCGAGCGCGGCAGCTTTCGGCCGGTGACATACGCGACGAACGACATGCTCGAAGGCGCGCGCAAGATTTTCCTGAGCAATCCGGAAACGAAGGAGCAAGAGCTCGTCGTGCTGATGGAGATGACGCTGGAGAATCTGCTCTCCGAGGGCCAGCTCGACCACACCGATTTCCTCGCGCGCGTTGATATTCTTGGGTCGTTAGGCCGGACCGTGCTGATTTCAAAGTTCGGCGAATATTACCGGCTCGCGGCTTATCTCTCGCGTTACACGAACAAGCCGATCGCGCTCGTCATGGGCGTGCCGAGCCTGCACGAGATTTTCGACGAAAAGTATTATCTCAATCTCGAAGGCGGCATCCTCGAAGCCCTCGGCCGGATGTTCAAAGCCGGGCTAAAACTTTTCGTTTATCCGGTGGAGGACGAAAAGACCGGAAAGCTGATCACGGGAAAGCACGTCGAGGTGGCGCCGAACCTGCGTCATCTATATCAATATCTGGTCGACAATGGGTTCATCCAGGAGATCGAAAGTTTCCATCGCGAATACCTGAAGATTTTCCCGCCCGACGTGCTCGCAAGAATGCAGGCGGGTGATCCCAGTTGGGAACGAATGGTGCCGCCGGAAGTCTCGCGTATGATCAAGGCGCGCGGTTTTTTCGGCTATCGTGCGTCGGCCGCCGCGTAGCGCGTAATTTTCTCAAGAACGGCGCTGACCTCGGCATGCTTTTCGCTTTATGAAGCGCGAAATCATGGCCAAAACCGCGAACTCCGTCATTGGTATTGACCTTGGCAAGCACCAGTTCAAGGCCGTGCTTCTGCAACGCAAAGGCGAACAGCGGTATGTCCTGACCAACTTCGCGTCTCGCGTCGTGCCGGAGACGATCGGGAGCGTGGACGACTTTGCTCAGCAGGTGAAACTGTTGCTCAAGGACCTTGGAGGAAGTGCCAAAGCGTGCGCGGTAGCGGCATCCGATCCGAGGGCGCTCCTGCGCATTATCGAGCAGCCGAGCACGCCGGTCGAACTGCTCCGGAGCGCTTTGCGTCTCAACGGGCTCGCGGTGCTCAACCAGGAATGCAAGGACTTCGTGCTGGATTGCGCGCCGATTTCAGCCGTGGCGGTCGCGGGCGTGGGGCCGAAGGGCACTGCCATCGAAGGCGTGACGACTGGTAAGACGCGGTATCTGGTCGGCGGCTTGCTCCGGCCGGAGGTGAAACATATTTCCGAGGCAATGATCAAAACCAGAATGCCGGCCAACATTCTCCAACTTGGACCGGTCTGTTCACTTAACGCCTTTGAATTCGCCTATCCGGAGACATTTCAAAACGAAGCCTTTCTCCTCCTCGACATGGGACATCTGCAGAGCACAGTCCTAATCGGGCAAAAGACCGAGTTAGTGCTGGCGCGCAGTGTCGGCTACGGTGGAAAACAGTTCATGGAATCGCTCGCCGCGGAGGGCGCGGTCGATTCCGAGGGCGCGCGTCTCCTCGTCCAGCAGGGCGATCCGGGAATGGCGGAGATTTGCCAGCGCGCGCTCCTTGGGTTGGCGACGGAAGTGCGTAACTCGATCGGATTTTTTGAGGGACAATGCGAGGAAAGTATCCATCGCATCTTTGTCTCCGGCGCAATGTCGAAGGCGGAAATGATCCTGCAAAGCCTGAGCGATGAACTCGGCCTGCCCTGTGAAGTATGGGACCCGCTCGAAAGGTGCGAGGTTGCTTTGCCCGCGGCCAAACGCCAGGCGCTCGCGGCCGAGTTCGTCTCGCTCAACGTCGCTTGTGGCGCGGCCATTTCCTACCTGAAAGCTGCCTGACAATGCCGCTGCAACTCAACCTTCTGCACGAGGAGTTCACCCAGGAGCGTCAGCGCAAGCGCGATCCTCTCAAGCTCGGACTGATGGGGCTGGGCACGCTGGGCGCCTTCATGCTCGCCTATTACGCGCTTCAAGCCTACCAGACGCTTGTTTTCAAAAATCAGCTCTCTGCGATCGAGCAGGAATGGGCCAAGGCGGAGCCACAAGTGACCCTCGCGCAAAAACGGATTACGCAGCTCACCGGCATTATCAACGCTACTAACGTCCTCGATAACACTGTCGAGGGGCGATTCTTTTGGGCCCCGCTCCTGCAAACAGTCTCGGGTTGCGTCGCGCCCAACATTCAACTGACGAGCCTTGACGGCACGGTCACCGATGACAAAACCGCCCGGATCGCGATTGAAGGGCTCGCGGCCGGCGAGGAACCGCGGGCGGCGGCGGAAGAGTTCCGCCAGCTCCTGAGCGAAAAGCTGGC
>JAICXG010000245.1 GCA_025980625.1 Chthoniobacterales bacterium | reverse complement strand
TTTGTAGCCTTTGACGAAGCGCGTGCTCCGAAGGTGTCCGTTCGTTCTGGCGCGCTCGTCTTCGGCGACAGGCGGCGGAGGGACGGTCACCGGATATTCCGCCAGGCCCGACAGCGGCCAGGATTCCGCGTAATAAGGATAGCCATAGTGGCGATGAAATTCCTCTTCTTGCAGGCGCGAGACCGGCTTGTGCTCGTCGATCGACGGGCTCTTCTCGATTTGTTCGCGCGTCAGGTTAACCAAAAGCACTTTTCCTTTCGGATAAAGGTGACCGAGGGCATGGGGAGATATCAGCACCTGGCGCCCGCTCAGCCAGCCGCCAGTGTCGGCCACCAGATAGCGAATGGTCCAGGTCTTATCGTCGAAGTAAAAGTCTCTCACGAAACCGATCTCGCCATCGGTGGCCCGCAGGTTTTCTCCGTAACGTTGTTGGATGCTATGTAACATAATATCTGCTCCTTCTGGCTAGACTACGCTCCCATGCTCGCCACGAGCGGTGAAAATCTCAAGTCCGCTTCCAGCAAAAGTCCTTCGCCTCGAAAGCACAATAAGTCAAATATATGTTTGAGTTATTCCTGATTTTGTTCGATGATTAGCGTATGAAAACAACTGGCTGGCGTGCGCGTCTGATGGAAAGCACGCGGGGAAAGATTCTCGATTTACTGCGCACGAAGGAGCGAACGGTGAACGAATTGGCGGCCGCTTTGGGACTGACCGACAACGCGGTGCGGGCTCACCTTTTAAGCCTGGAACGCGATGGGCTTGTGCATCAATCTGGAACCCAGCCCGGTTTCAGAAAACCGCACGCGACCTATGCGCTGACCACGGAAGCGGAGCAGATTTTCCCGAAGTCGTACGGTGTCCTGCTCGATCTCATTCTCGTTGTCATTTCCAGGCAACTGAGCCCCAAGGAGCTGCGCGCCGCGATGCGAGAAGTGGGGAAAAGAGTGGCCGATAATCATCTCCTCGAGGTGAAAGGCAAATCACGGAACAAGAGAATCGAGGCCGCCTTGCGTATCCTCAAAGACCTCGGAGGATCAGCGACTTTTGAAAAGAGCGAGGGCAAACACTTCATTCGTGGCCACGGGTGCCCGCTGGCGGCGGCCACGAGCCAGCATCCGGACGCCTGTCTCATCGCAGAGACGTTGCTCAGCGAGATCATCGGCGCCCCGGTAAAGGAGTGCTGCCTGCATGGGAGCACTCCGTCATGCCGCTTCGAGATCCGCTGAGCTCTCCCAGCCGTTGTGACGAAGGTAAAATCTCCGCCGGTCGTGCTCACGATTGGACATTCGACCCGCACGCTCGACGAATTTATCGCGCTCCTCAAAGCGCACGCCGTAACGCTGGTTGTCGATGTGCGAACGATTCCGCGCTCCTGGCACAATCCTCAGTTTAACGAGGACTCGCTACCCGACTCACTGAAGAAAGCCGACATCGGCTATGTCCACATGGCGGGTCTCGGCGGTCTGCGTCATGCCAAACGCGACTCTCTCAATACCGGTTGGCGGAATGCTTCTTTCCGCGGCTATGCCGATTACATGCAGACGCCGGAATTTGAAAAACAAATCGAAGAATTGATTCAACTCGCGAAGGAGCACCGAATCGCATTGATGTGCGCCGAAGCGGTGCCGTGGCGCTGTCATCGCTCGCTCATCGGCGATGCCTTAACTGTTCGCGGAATTCGCACCGAAGACATTATGAGTCTGAAGCTATGCCGGCTTCATACGCTAACTCCCTTCGCCCACGTCCAAGGCAGCACCATTACCTATCCGGCGGAGAATTCCTCGCGACCAATGAAAAGAATATCGACTGTAAAGAAAGAGCGAATGCCCAGGCTACAATGATCGCCTATAAGACATCAAAGGATGCGAAGGTTTTGTTCGTCGGGATCAATCCACATCCCGGTTCGTATCGGCGCGGCGTTCCGTTTTCGAACAACAAGATGTTTTGGTATTTGCTCAATCGCGCCGGGTTACTCCAGGAAGAAGAAAAGGATCTGAGAAACGACGAGTCACTCAAGAGGATCTACGACAAAAAATTCCTGCCACAGTATGGATTGAACTTCATCAACCTGATCGATCGTCCCACGGTGGATGTGACCATGTTGAAGAAGGGCGAGGCAGCGGCTGGGATCAGGCGTGCGTTGAAAGTCATTCGGAGCTGCAAACCGCGCGTCGTTTGCTTCATCGGCAAGATTGCCTTCAACACGTTTTACCGGACGCGGAAATGTGATTGGGGCTGGCAAACCAAAATCGACGGCGTGCCGGTTTATCTCATGCACTTTCCCATCCGCGGTCCAGCGTCGGTCCGCGTCAAAGAATTGAAAGAGCTGAAACGAGCCAGCGCCGTCTGATCTGCCGCCTCGTTGTTTAGTGCCGGGGCGGCTGATAGGAACCGGGCACGGTCCGGAAAGAAATAGCCAGCCGGTTCCAGCCGTTGATCGCTATGATCGCGAGCGTGAGGTCGACCAGTTCCTTTTCCGCGAAATGTTGGCGGACGCTTTCATAAGTCTCATCAGGAACATGGGTCTCCGAAACCCGCGTAACAGCTTCCGTCCACGCCAGCGCGGCTCGCTCGCGTTCGCTGAAGAACGGCGTCTCGCGCCAGGCGTTCAGGGCGTAAAGCCGTTGCTCGGTTTCGCCCGCGGCGCGCGCGTCTTTGCTGTGCATGTCCAGGCAAAAGGCGCAGCCATTGATCTGCGACGCTCGCATTTTTACCAGCTCGAGCAGGGCCGGTTCCAGTCCGCTGTGTCTGGCATATTGTTCCAGCCCGAGCATGGCTCTAAGTCCATCCGGCGCGGTTTTCGCGTAATCCAATCTTGCTTTCATAGGCTTAGATAACCATTCCTCGCTTTTCTAAAACTTGCGCTACATCTTCGACGCTCGCATCCGGCAGAATTTCGTCATCGATGATGAGGGTCGGACTTTTGCTTTGCCCTGAAATTTCCTCGATCTCACTCAGGTAGGCAGGATTGGCCGTCACATTCCTTATCTCGAAAGGAATGTTCATCTCATTCAAAAAACCCATGACCGCGGCCGACCAGGGACATCCAGATTTTCGGTAAACTGTTATTTTCATATTAATCGCGCTTCATTTCCAAGGTGTGGCTCTCTTTGGCGTATTTCGGGCTGCATTACTCTTTTGCCAACGCCAGAAACTCGCTACGCGTGGCAACGTTCTCTTTGAAAGCCCCCAACAAGCAGGAGGTAACCATCGTGCCTTCCTTTTTGCGCACGCCACGACAACACATGCATTGATGTTTCCCCTCGATCATCACGGCCACTCCCCTGGGTTGCAAAATCCTTTGTAAATCCGTCGCCACTGCCTGCGTCAGGCGTTCCTGGACCTGGAGGCGCCGCGCATGCATGTCGAGCAGTCGCGCCAGCTTCGATAGCCCGACGATCTTGTTCTTCGGCAGATAAGCGATGTGTGCCTTCCCATAAAAGGGGAGCATGTGATGCTCACAGGTTGAGTAGAATTCGACGTCGCGCAGCAAAACCATTTCATCGTATTGCCCCGCGCAAAATTGCGTGACGAGGATTTCCTCCGCACGCTGTTTATAACCTCCGTAAATTTCCTTCCAGGAACGCACGATCCGGGCCGGAGTCTGCTGTAATCCCTCGCGAGCCGGATCTTCTCCCAGCCGACGTAAGATTTCCTCGATCAGTTCTTCCGAATTGACGAGGGCGAGATCGGCCGGTGGTGGCGCGATTTCACTTCGCTGGTGGGCAAAACCGCGGAACGTTTGCAGAGCGGAATGAGTTTGCGACGATCCGTTTAAACCGGCGGGCGTCGAGCCATTGGCGGCGCTGATGGTCGGCCGTCGACTGCAATTGGTTGTGGACATACTTGGATAAAAAGACCGGTTCGAGAATAAGTCAATATATTTCTTGACTATTCGGTGCAATCGTCCAACTTCCCAGTGCACGACCATGAATACGACCCTATCCAACACCGCGGATCGCCAGTCCGCTTCACCCGCTTATCAGGCATTCCGCATCCTGCAGGTTGCCTTTATCGCCGCGCCGATTCTCGCCGGCCTGGACAAGTTCTTTCATCTCCTCGTCAACTGGGATCAGTATCTGCCGGCAGTGGTCGCCAAACTATCGCCGATCGGCGGCCATAACTTGATGCTGGTGGTCGGCGTGATTGAAATCATCGCCGGCATCGGTGTTGCCTTAAAGCCGCGCATCTTCGCCTACGTGGTCGCGGCCTGGCTGGTGATCATCATCATCAATCTTCTCCTCATTCCGGGCTATTTTGACATTGCCTTGCGTGACTTCGGTTTGTTTCTCGGCGCCCT
>JAICXG010000293.1 GCA_025980625.1 Chthoniobacterales bacterium | reverse complement strand
TTCGGCCTGATGCCGCATCCCGATCGGGCATGCGAGGAGCGGCTCGGGAGTGGAGACGGCGCGCGCATCTTCCGGTCGATGCTAGAAACCCTCGCCACCGCGCGCGCCGCGGCGTAAGGGCCCCGGGCCCGATCGGCCCGCCAGTGTCGCGACGAATTTGTGACAGTTGTGTTGCGACATTAAACACGAAATCGACCCGCAGCGAGGCGCGTTCCCTCGGCAAAGGGCATCGGCACATGCATTGCTAAACAGCAAACCCACAACCTCATCATACCTATGCTTCTACAAAAAACCCTTCACATGAGCCAATCGCTGGAAGAGTGCAAAAACCGTCTCGCCAGCGTTCAATCCTATCGTCGGCAACTGCGGATGGTCACGAAAGCGATCGTCACCTCCTCGAAAACAGTGGACTTCAGCTTTCGCGGTCCGCTCGGATTCGAAGGCCAGACCGTGATCGCCGCGCTCGAGAGCGAGGCGCCCCATCAGTTCGCCTTCGAATCCTGGGGCGGGAACATCGATCTCATGGGCCTGGTCGAGTTTGAAGAAGTGCGGCCCGGCTGCACCGAAGTTAACCTCGCGGTGCATTACGAAATCCAGAACCGCTTTTTTGCCTGGCTCGACCGGCGGTTCCGGTTCATCGATGCGTTCCTCACCGCTGAGCTGCGGAGCCTGCGGGCGCATTTCGAAGGAATCGCCGCCCCGATGCGCGAGCGCGTGCCGGTTTACGCGGTGCTCGAGCCGATCTCAGCCTAACGACAGCAGTTTCTGCATTGCACCGGCAGCGTGCCAGCTTGGAGGGCCCCCGCGCTCTCTCAGCGTATGCGCACCGCCCGGGTCTTATCGAGACGAAGCACGTCGCCCTGAGCGAGCGTGACCTGCCCTTGCAGGTCGTGGATCTTTTCTCCACGCAACTGCACGCTGCCCTGCTCGATAAGGCGGCGCGCTTCGCCGCGTGATTTCCTCACGCCAAAAGAAGCGGCGTAGGCCGCGACCACGATCGCGATGATGTTCTGTTCGTTAGGTGGCGGGGAAAACTCCGGCAGCTCCGCGTCTTCGAGATGTTTGGCGCTGAAGCGGCGACTCCATTCCTCGGCCGCGTGCGCGCTTTCGGCGAGGGAATGATACGTCGCGACCATCTCGCGCGCGAGCTGCTTCTTCGCTTCCATCGGGTGAAGCTCGGCCGGCTGCTCGCGTCCGAGGAGAAGTTGGTAATAGCGGGCCATCAATTCATCGGAGATGCTCATCAGCTTGCCAAACATGTCGTTAGGTGGATCGGTTAGCCCGACAAAGTTGCCCAGGCTCTTGCTCATTTTTTGCACCCCATCGAGCCCCTCCAGGATTGGCACCAGGAGCACGACCTGCCGCGGCTGGCCTTCCTCCTTTTGCAGATCGCGCCCGACGAGATTGTTGAAAAGCTGATCGGTCCCGCCCAGTTCGACGTCCGCCTGCACCTGCACCGAATCCCAGCCCTGCATGATCGGATACTGAATCTCGTGCGCGCCGATCGGCTGTTCGTTCTCGATCCGATCGCGAAAATCCTCCCGTTGCAGCATTTGCTGGATCGTGACCCGGCGGTTGAGCCGGATGACGTCGGCATACGACATCGCGCCTAACCAATCGCCGTTCGAGACGAGCCGCGTGCGGTCGGGGTCAAGAATCTTGAAAGCCTGTTGCCGATAAGTTTCGGCGTTGGCCAAAACCTGTTCGCGCGTGAGCTGGGGGCGCGTCACCGAGCGGCCGCTCGGGTCGCCGATCATGGCCGTGAAATCGCCGATGATCAGGATCGCTTCGTGCCCGAGATCCTGAAATTGCCGCAGTTTCCGCAGAACGAGGGTATGCCCGAGGTGAAGATCGGCGCTCGTCGGGTCAACCCCAAGCTTCACCCGGAGCGGCCGCCCTAACGACAACTTTTCGCGCAGCTCGACCTCGCTGATGATCTGGGCCGCGCCGCACTTGAGTTGTTCGAGCGAATCCGCCGGATCCATCCCGCAAGGTGCGTCAGCTTGCCGCCGCTTCAACGGCTCACTCACCCTTATTCAGCAGCTCGCGTACTTCGTCGATCGTGAGCGGATGATTTTGCTGGCTCAGAATTTCCTGGCGCGTTCCTTTGCCGCGGAACGGCCTTTGATCGGCATAATCGCGCACCGGCGCCGACTTCGTCGCCTCCGATGAAGTGCGGCTGAGCGTGCTTTGCTTCGTCTCAAAGCTCCGGCGCGCGTCGATCCAGTCCTGATTCGCGCGGCGGTGAATTGCGTTGCCGCGCGAAAACGTCCACGTCCCGAACGCGCTGGTGAAGAAATCCTTCACGTCCGCGAAGCCTTTCGCCGGCCGTTCCTTGCCGGAATAAAACGGCTTCGCGACAAACTCCTTATTCGCCGCGCTCGCGTCGGTGCCGGCAAATTTTTTGTTCTGCGCCGGGTTACTGAGGGAGAGATCGGGTTTAAGCAAGCGATCGACCAGCTTGCGTTCCTGTTCCTGGGCTGCGAGCGGGCACGTCACAGTCGTTAGGCAAAAGAGGAGCAGAAGCCAGCGCACGCGGGCGACGCTGCCTCGAGCGCTGCGCTCCTGTAAAGGAAAAAGCGCGCCCAGCTCGCGATTCAGTAGCGCTGGAGAATTGCCATCAGGCGCTCTGCTCCGGTCGGCGGCGGCACGCTCCCGCTCAAAATTACGCGCGCGGTAATCGCCTCTCCGTAGTAGCGCTCGTTCGCTGTCTTTTGCGTGGCAATAATCGCTCCCTCGAGCGAAACGCCCGCGAACAGACCTTTGCTTCGGCTGTAAGTGTAGACCGCCGCCGTGCTCGTCACCGCGCCTTGCAGATCCCGCCCGACCGGACCCGCCGCCGCGCTGACATCGGCGCCGAGCTTGAGATTTCCATCGCGCGAAAAAGCCCGGATCGCGGCCTCGTTGTTGAGCACGAAAATAAAATCGCTCACCTCCGCGCCGATCTGCAATCCCCAGCCGGCGCCGCCGAGTCCGATGAACGACGGACCGGACCAGCCTTGCGCGGTGCGCGCCAGGACCACGCCTTCGCCGCCCTTGCCGCTCACGCCGAAGCCAACTTTGACCACCCGAATAATTGCCAGGCCGCGCGCGTTGCTCATGATCCGCGGCGGAATAAAATTCTCCGGCATGTCCCGAAAGTCGCGCAGAATCTTGACCGACTGATCGACCAGTTCCTGTTCCGTTGCCGCCTCCGCCTTCATGAAAGTGAGTGCGCAAAATAAGATCGCCGCGAAAAAGATTTTCATCGCTTTAGGATCGATTCGAATTCTGATTTTAGCCAACATTGAAACGAGTGACTCGCATTGCATCTCGCGTCTCTTTAGCGGAGGAGTCGGGCTTTTCAACAATCGACGGTGCACCATGGATGCAATGATTGACCTGCAAAGCGATGCTTACTTTATGCGCGAAGCGTTGCGCATGGC
>JAICXG010000133.1 GCA_025980625.1 Chthoniobacterales bacterium | reverse complement strand
AATGCCGGCGAGCGGAACTTCCTGCGTGTAACTGCCGTTGGGATTGCCGGGCTTAAGACCAAGCTTTTTGAATTGCTCGGTGATGTATTGGAGGGCGAGATCTTCGCCGCGAGTGCCAGGCGCGCGACCTTCGAACTTATCCGAACCGAGGACTTTGATGTGCTCGAGAAGGCCGGCGCCATCGATCGCGCTCGCGGCCTCTTTCGGCGGCTGGCGCGGCGCGGTGTCGGCAAAAGTTGAAGAGCAAAAGGCAAGTAGCGAGATCCAAAGCATTGCTTTCATATTTATCGCCATGCCTCTCCGCGCTGCGGCGACTTAGGCTGACCAATCCCTGCGTGGCTTACGGTTTTGTCGGCGGCTTGGCCGCCCCGGTGTCGCTCTCTTTGGAGGGGCCGCCTTTAGCTTTCGCCGGCGTATTGATGCCTAACGTTTTCAGGTAAGGCTGAATCGAGCGTTCCCGGCCGAGAAACTTCCGGATCGAGATATCAATGTCGCGCGAGCCGCCCGGCGCATAGATCTCGTTGCGCAATCTCATGCCCGCGGCTTTATCGAGAAATCCGTTAGGCGCATTTTCAAAAACGGTCGCCATGTCGGCCGCGATCGCATCCGCCCAGGCGTAGCCGTAATAGCCCGCATCATAGCCGACGAGATGACCGAAGTAGGCGACAAAGGCCGTATCGGAGTCGATCGGGAGAAAATCCTTCGGGAAAAGCGGATTCGACATTGCGACGCAATCGTAGGGCTGACCTGCGGGATGGACGTCGTGCAGAGTGAGATCGATGTCAGCGAAAGTAAATTGCCGCCGATAAAACACCCCGACGGTGGCGAGCTTGGCCTCCTTGAGTTTCGCGATTGTCTCCGCTGGAATCTTCTTCGATGGGTCGCGATAGTCGGCCGCAAAAGTGTCGAGCACCTTCTTGTTCCAGACCCAGTTTTGCAGCATTTGCGAGGGCGCCTCAACAAAGTCCGCCGGAACGTTCGTGCCGGAGAAACGGACATATTTCGCCTTCGTCACGATCGCGTGCAGGGCATGGCCAAACTCATGGAAAAGCGTCTCGACATCCTGATGGCTGAGGAGCGAAGGCTGGTCCTTGCGCGGCGGCGGGAAGTTGCAGAGCAGCGCGACCGTCGGGCGCTGATACTTTCCATCCGGCAGCTTCTTACCCGGAATAATTCCGAACTCGGCGAAGTGATTAAACTTTCCTTCGCGCGGAAACATATCGAGATAGAACATGCCTAACGGCTGGCCGCTGGCCGCGTCGGTCACCATGTAGAGCTGGAGATCGTCGACCCATTTGTCGGGCGGGATGATCTTGGTGAACTTGAGCCCGAAGATGTTCTGATAAACGTCGAACATCCCTTGGAGGACGCGCTGGAAGGGGAAATAAACCCGGAGCGCTTCGGGATCGATCGTGTATTTCTCCTTCTTCAGTTGCGTCTGGTAATAGCGCCAGTCCCAGATGGAAATGCTGGCGTTCGGGTCCTTCGTTTCCTCCACCTTCAGCTTGCGCAACTCGGCGACTTCAGCATCGAACTTCGGTTGAATCCCGGCGATCAGGTCGTGGATGAAGGTCTTGGCCGCGGCGCCGCTCTTGGCCATCTTTATCTCGGTCTGAAAATCATCCCACGATTTGTAGCCGAGCTTGAGCGCGATCTGGTTGCGATGGGCGAGGATGTCGTTCAGGACTGGAACATTTTTGTCGCGCGCGAGGTTGAACCGGACGTCATAAAGATGCCGGCGGGTCGCCTCGTTCTTCGCCGTTTCCTCGACGGTGTTGTACTGGAAGGTGACGTTCGCCAGGATGGTGTAAGAGTCGTCGCCGGTCTTCACGCCGGGTGATTGGAGAACCGAATCCGACACGCCGTCGAGCTCGGCTTTGGTGAAGGTTACAGGTGCTTTGACCGCGACGATGTTCGCCTGGAAATCGGTCTCCAATTGCGCCAGTTCCTTGCGAAGCTTTTCCACTTCGGCCCGTTTCTCCGGCGGCAAGGCGAGCCCGGCGCGGCGATAATCGCGCAATGTGTGCTCGAGGAGGAGCGCGTCTTCGCCTTCCAGTTTCGGCTTCGTGTCCGCGTAAGCTTTCACCGCCTTGTAAACGTCCTCGCGATAATCGATCCCCACCGCCCAATCCTGGAAAAGCTTGATTGCTTTCTCGGCCGCATCGCGCATCGCTCCGTCCTGGTTCGTCTGCTGCACAAGAACGGTCTTCTGGATCGCGATCTGCGCTTCGTTCTGCATGTTGTCGAGCGCTTCGACCGTGCTCTGGAATGTGACCTTGGCCAGGTCCTGCTTTCCAATCAGGTCGAGCGCGGCGTTCCCATTCGCGATCGCCTTGTCGATCTCGCCCTGGACTTCGCTCGGCGTTTTCGGCCAATCCGGGATGACGAGAATTTCATTCGCCTTCTCCGCGGCGGCTTGGAAATCGGCCAGGCTTTTGACGTTCTCGGCGCGGAGCACGAGCGGCGCGGCGAGGATCAGGCTAACGAACAGGAGCTTCTTCATAAATCAGGCGAGTGAGACAGGATTAAAAGGATTAGCAGGATTGCAGAAAAAGAAAACTTTCTCATCCTGTAAATCCCGTTAATCCTGTTTCGCTTTTCGACTGCAATTGGACCGGCGATGCACGAACTCGCGACTAAATTCCTGATCGCTTTCATCCCAATCTTTGTCGCGATTGACGCTATCGGGATGGTGGCGATTTTCATTGGATTGGGTGCGCACGTGGAGGCGCGGCGTCGGCAACAGGAAGCGCTTCTCGGGATCGGCACCGCGCTCGCCATCTCGGTCGGGTTCATGTTTCTTGGCCGGCTCATCTTCCAGGCGCTCGGGATCACGGTGGCCGATTTCCAAGTCGGCGGCGGATTGATCCTGCTCGCCTTCGCCGTGCGCGACCTGCTCGATATCGGCGGCGAGAAGCGGCCGACCAATGAGGCGTTCGGGATTGTGCCGCTCGGGATGCCGCTAATCGCCGGACCGGCGTTGCTGACGGCGCTGCTGGTGTTGATCGACTCAGTCGGGATGGTCTTCACCCTGGTCTCCCTGATCCTGAACCTTGTGATCGTCGCAATCGTCTTCTGTTATGCCGATCGCCTAACGAAATGGATGGGCAAACAGGGCATTAACGGGATTTCCAAGCTCGTCTCACTTCTCCTCGCCGCGATCGCAGTTAGCCTGATCCGGCGGGGATGGTTTGGGCGCTAAGTCTCTCGAGTTAGCGAGGCGACTTACCTGCCTTTGCCCCCATCAGCGCAAGAAGCCCGGAGCGGTTTGTAACTCTTACATCTCGACTGGTTGCAGGCCGATAAGTTTGCTCGTTCGCCAGCGAGCCAGCATATCGGCGGTAAAAATGGCAAGGGCGGCCCAGATCACGATAAAGGTGATGAGTTGCGCGCGCCGCAGCGGCTCGTGAAAGACAAAGATGCCAAGCACAAAGGTGCAGCTCGGGGAAAGATACTGAAGAAAACCAAGGGTCGTGAGCGGCAGGTTGCGCGCGGCATAGGCAAACCAGATGAGTGGCACGGCGGTAACAATGCCTGTACTGGCAAGCAGGAGTGAGCCGCTGACTGATAACCCAAAGTGACCTTGGGCCTTTGTTCCAAGCCAGATCAAAAACACGAGCGCGATCGGCAGGATGACAGTCGTTTCCAAAAACTGTCCAGGGATAGCTGCCGCGCCCGAGACTTTGCGGAGAAGGCCATAAAGCCCAAAAGAAAAGCAAAGCGTCAGCGCGATCCAGGGAAACTTGCCGAAGCTTAAAGTTAGAAAACCGACGGCGCCGGCCGCAAGCAACACCGAGATAAGTTGTAGCCGGGTGAGTCGTTCCCGCAGAAAGACGGCGCCGAAGATGACATTGACCAAGGGTGTCATGTAATAGCCAAGGCTGGTCTCGAGCACGTGATCGGCATTAACCGCCCAGATAAAAACAAACCAGTTGATCGCGATCGCCACTCCGCTGGCGGCGCAGAAAATCGCGGTGCGGCGGGAGCGGACGTTCGCCATCACTTCCGGCCAGCGAGTTTGCCAGCTCAACAGCAGGATCATGAAGAGCCATGTCCAGACGAAGCGATGCGCAAGGATTTCGGTCGCGGAGACATAACTCAGCAGTTTCCAATAGAGCGGCACCAAGCCCCAGGTGACAAACGCGGCAACCCCGGCGAGCAATCCTGAAGTCTCGTTAGGCTGACCGGCGCGGCTCATGTCGGCTTAGATTTCACGGAATTGAGCGACGGGCAAATCACGGCGTCGAGAGTTACCACACCACCTTTCCTCCAAAAACAAACCACTTTCCTCCGCGCCGCTGACGCGCATCGTCTCAGGATGTTGGCGAAGAGAGTCGTTCGTGCGATGGCCCTGATCGTCGCCCCCAGCCTGCTCGCCGCTTGCGCGGGATCGAAGAGAATCACTTTGCAAGATGTTCCGACAACGACTCACCCGTGGGGTCATTACAGTAGCTCGCCTGTGACCCGCTGGAACCCCGACGGAAGAAGCATGACACTCCTCCAGGATCTGCGTTACACCGACCCAAACGGCCTGCTCTGGGTCGCGCCGGCTGGCTCGATCGTGGACGGGGCCTCGATCCCTCGATCGCTTTGGTCGTTCATGGGTGGACCTTTCGAAGGAAAATATCGCAACGCCTCCGTCCTGCACGACGTCGCCTACACGCTTCAAAACCGGCCGCCGCAGGAATGCGACCGCATGTTTTATTACGCGATGCGTTGCAGCGGCGTGAGTGCGCTCGAAGCCAAGACGATGTATTACGCGCTCGTGCGCTTCGGCCGGCACTGGAAGTTTTCAATCAAGCGCGCCAGGCCGGTTAAGCTCGGGCGCAAGATCGTCGCGCGGGCGGAAGTCGAATTGCCCGCCAACGTGCCGGCAGCGCAGCAGCAAATCCTTTCCGCGCGCGACTGGATACGAATGAGCGCGCCTTCACTCGAGCAGATCGAAGAGCAAGCGTCGCAAGCAGACCACTAAAGAGAGAGGTACAAAAAAGTACCGCCCCCCACACCCGAAGGGTATGAAGGGCGGCTGTTCCCCCCAGAACGCTCCATTTGTAGAGCAAACGGGGAGCGACTTCAAGAGAATTTTAAAATATTTCAGCGATCCGGCTCGCTCACGGACTTATTCCGCGCGATCTGCTCGATCTGAGTGACGACTCGATCGAGTTCCTCAACTAACGCGCTGCGTCCATGCTCGTAAAAGGCATCGACGAGCGCGCGATAATACCAGAGCGCGCCCTCCTTACCCGCCTTGAAGCGCTCCCATACCGCGTCGCCCTCTTCGCGCAGATTATGTAAGATCGCTCGCGCGTTGTGCAGCTTGTCGGACGCTGAAACCAGACGAGTCGAAGCCCGCGCGGTCTTGAGGTGCGCGATGTATTTTTCTTTGCGCGCACGCCAGGGCGGTTTCGGCGTTTGATCCGTATCCGTGCAGCCCGCCACGATCTCTCCCACTTCTCGGCCAAACTTTTCCTCAATCTCCCGCTGGCGTTCCGGTCCGCCGCAATCCTCAACCGCGTCGTGGAGCAAAGCCGCGATCGCTTCGGTTTCGTTCGCGCCATATTCCATCGCGATCGCAGTCACACCGAGTAGGTGACCAATGTAAGGGACCTGCGTTTTCTTACGCACCTGGCCGCCGTGGATGCGCGTGGCATAGACCAGTGCTTCCTCAAACTTCGGCGAAAGGTTCATCCCTTGCTTTGCGCCTCTTTCCTCGCGGCACCGACGTCGAGCTGCGCGAATAGAAAGCTATAGACATCGGCTAACTGTTTGATTCGCTCACTCAGGGCCGTGCCGATGCCATGACCAGAGCTGGTCGAAGTACGCAACAGAATCGGGTGATCCGATTTGTTCGCCTCCTGAAGGCGGGCAGTCATTTTGCGGGAATGATAGGGAGCTACCCGTCCGTCATTTGCGCCGGTCAACATCATGATCGCCGGATACTTCGTGCCATCAGTGACATGATGATAGGGCGAGTAGGCGTAGAGGGCTTTAAACTGCGCGGGGTCCTTCACGGTGCCAAACTCAGTTACATTAAACGCACCGTTCGGCGCCAATTCCACTCGTAGCATGTCGTAAATGCCGACGAAAGAGACAACCGCTCGCATCAGGTCCGGGTGCTGAGTGATCATCGCGCCCATCAGTAACCCTCCATTACTTCCACCCATCAGAGCCAGCTTCTCCGGCCGAGTGTATTTCTTATCGATCAGGTATTGCGCCGCCGCTGCGAAGTCATCGAAAACATTCTGTTTCTTTGTCAGGTTTCCGGCTTTGTGCCATTCTTCGCCAAACTCACCGCCACCGCGAATGTTGGCTACGACATAGATCCCACCGTGATCGAACCAGAGCCGGTGTGTGAAGTCATAGGCAGGCGACATGCTGAGTCCGTAACCACCGTAGCCATAAAGCAGGGTAGGATTGTTGCCATCGAGTTTCGTCCCCTTCGGCCGAATAATGTTAAGCGGAATTTTGGTTCCATCCTTTGAGATCGCGAATTCACGCGTCACTTCGATGTCGGAGAAAGAGACCGGTGACGTCATGACCAGTGCAGTCTTCTTCGGCTCGGTTTGATCCGGCGAGACCAGATACCAGGCGGCAGGCTCGGTGTAACTCTGGTCACGAAAGAGCAGCGACCCATCTTCCTGCCCGACCAATTCCTGCACGTTGGAAATTTCCGGGACCGGAATGACAACTTGGTTTTTCCCATCAAGATCGAACCGTCGAATCTGGGAAGGGCCGCCTGAGAGGTCGCCGACATAAAGCGCCTTCTTCGTCGGCTCCAGGCGCTGGATCACTGCTTCAGTCGCAGGCACAATTTCGACTGCCTTGGAGAGTTCCGGGGTCGCGAGTGGCAGACGTAAAATTTTTCCGCGCGGCGCTTCAGCTCGCGAGAGAAGATAAAGCGCGTTGTCCTCTCCCAGCCGGGCCAGCTTCACGCCATCCTCGAAATGCGTGATCTGCGTCCATTTCCCATCCGGCCCGAGCAGATAGTGCGCAAAGTCGCCGCCATCACCGTTCGCGACCGAGGCTAGGACGTATCTCCCATCGGTCGAAGACTCGAGCTGTATCTCCGCGATGCGGGGAAAGTCCTTGCCAATCTCACATCTGTCACTGCTATCCGGCGTTCCCAGTTTGTGGAAATAAACCTGCTGATAGAAATTCAGGTCGGCTTCCGGTCGCTCACCTTGGCGCGGGAAACGAGTGTAATAAACTCCCGTGCCATCATTATTCCAGGCAGCACTACCACCGGCAGTTGGATATTGCACATGAAGAATTGTATCCCCGAGTTCCTTCCCGTTACTCACCTCGTAGAAATGGAGTGTGCCATCCTCGCTTCCGCCTTTTGAAAGTGAGACAGCCACTTTCTTGCCGTCCCGCGAGGGCGAATACCAGTCGATCGTGGTTGTGCCCCTGGCATCGATCTGGTTCGGATCGACCAGCACTTTTTCCGATTTCAGATCGTTTGCGGAGTCCAGCCTAACGAGCATAGGTTGCTGTTTAGGCGGCTGAAACTTGAGCGCAAACAAGACCCCCGGCCGCGTCACCATCGCCGAATAGCTGGGCGAGCTTTTCGCAAACCAGGCCTTGAGTTGTTCCTCGATCTTCTTATGGCTCGGCAGGCTGTCGAGATAGGCCCGGGTGCGCCTGTTCTCCGCGTCTGACCACGCCTT
>JAICXG010000033.1 GCA_025980625.1 Chthoniobacterales bacterium | reverse complement strand
GGCATCGTGATCGCGATGTTCCTGCCAATCTTCAAGCTGAACGAAGTAGTTTCGCAGAGCAAAAGCTAGGGAGAAGCTGCTCAAACGGAAAGGGAGGGCGGGCCGCCAGGTCCGCCCTTTCTATTTTAATTGCTGAGCGCGCGGAACAATCGGGTGGACCCACCGTTGACATCAGCGCTGTCTCGGCAGATGGCGATTCGCTAAGCCGGATGCTTTTCGACAAAGCGCGCGAGCAGCCAGCAAAGATCGGAGAGACGGTTCAGATAGCGGAGAATCTCTGGGTTAAACTTTCCATCCTGCTTTAAGACTGCGACGCGACGCTCCGCGCGACGACAGACGGTGCGCGCGAAATCGAGCGCGGCGCCAAGCGGCGTATTCCCGGGCATGGCCCAGCCTTTTCCGTATAAGTTTTTGTCCTTCTCCAGTTCATCGATTGCCTGAGTCAGGCGATCGACCATTTCGGTCGTGGTCAAATGGAAGCCATCCTTTTGGAAGCGCTCCAAATCTTCTGACGCGGTCGCAAGTTCGCCCATAACAACAACAAGTTCCTTCTGGATTGTGAGAATCTGTTCGGCGATCGCGCGATTGGCTCCAGTCGCGCGGGCGATCCCGAGTGCGGCGTTGATTTCATCGACCGAGCCGCAAGCTTCGACCCGTCGATCGTTCTTCGACACGCGCCTCCCGTACATGAGCGAAGTCTCGCCCGTGTCGCCAGTTTTGGTCGCGATGGACATCAGCGGTGGGCAAATGGAGTAATGGAGTTTTGGAGTGATGGGCCTTTTCGGTCGCGCATTACTCCATTACTCCAACACTCCTCCGCATCGGTTATCCGAGCGCGGGCTGCACTTCGGGTTCCTCAATCAGAGGTGCGCCAACCTGTTCGCCGAGCTCCACCAGTTTGATCTCGCGATGCTCGGGGAAACCAGTGCCAGCTGGGATGAGGTGACCCATGATCACGTTTTCCTTGAAACCGCGCAGCCTGTCGACTTTGCCTAACGTTGCCGCTTCGGTCAGGACGCGAGTTGTGTCCTGGAACGACGCCGCGGAGATGAAGCTGTCGGTTTCGAGCGAAGCCTTGGTGATGCCGAGCAAGACAGGAGTAGCCTCGGCCGGCTTGCCGCCCTGGTCGACGACGCGCTTGTTTTCCGCCTCAAAATCCAGCCGGTCGATCTGGTCGCCCCAAAGCAGCGAAGTGTCGCCCGGATCGGTGATGCGCACCTTGCGAAGCATTTGCCTAACGATGATCTCAATGTGCTTGTCGTTAATCTCGACGCCCTGCAGCCGATAGACCTCCTGCACTTCATTGACGAGGTGCTCCTGCAAATCCTGCGGCCCGCAGACCTCGAGGATCTCGTGCGGGACGATCGGACCTTCGGTCAGCTGCTGGCCTTTTTTCACGAAATCGCCTTTAAACACGATAATGTGCTTGGTCAGCGGAATGAGATGTTCTTCCTCGTTGCCCGTGTCGGGATCCTTCAGAATCAGTTTGCGCTTGCCCCGAACGGTGCCGCCCATTTCAACAATCCCATCGATCTTCGCGATCTCGGCCGCGTCTTTCGGGCGGCGCGCTTCAAAGAGTTCCGCGACGCGCGGCAGACCGCCGGTGATGTCCTTGGTCTTGGCGACTTTTCGCGGGGTCTTGGCGAGCAACGCGCCGGCGCGAATCTTCTGGTGTGGTTCGACAATGACGTGCGCGCCCGCTGGGATCGAATAACTGGCGGCCACTTCGCCGTCGTCGCCCAGGATGACAATCTGCGGGTGCAGATCTTCCTTGTGCTCGATGATGACCGTGCCCAACAGGCCGGTCGCTTCGTCGACTTCACGCTTGATCGTGACGCCCGCGATCATGTCGCGGAATTCGATCTTCCCGGTCTTCTCCGTCAGAATCGGAACGTTGTAAGGATCCCATTGCACAAAGGTGTCCCCCTTCTTCACCTTGGTGCCATCATCCGCGGAAATGACTGACCCGATAACGATGGCATAGCGCTCGATTTCGCGGCCTTCGTCGTTATGCAAGGTGATCGAGCCATTCTTATTCAGCGCGATCCAGTTGCCGTCGAGCGATTGCACCGTGCGCAGATCGTTGAACTGCACCGTCGCGTCGTTCTTTGCCTTGATGATCGGTTGCTTAAAGGTCTGGCTCGCGGTCCCACCGATGTGGAAGGTCCGCATCGTCAACTGCGTGCCAGGCTCGCCGATCGATTGCGCGGCAATGATGCCGACCGCTTCGCCGAGCTTAACGAACTGACCGGTCGCAAGATTGCGCCCATAGCAATACGCGCAGACGCCGCGTCCGCATTCACAGGTGAGAACAGAGCGAATCTTGAGTTGCTCGACGCCGATGCGTTGCAGCTCGGCCGCGATCTTCTCGTCGATAAGCTGGTTCGCCTTCACAATTTTTTTCTTCTTCTCGACGGGATCGACAATCGTCTCACAGCTCACGCGACCGATAATGCGCGTGGCGAGATCGACGACTTCTTCATCGCCTTCGTAGATTGAGCGAACGGTGATGCCATTAACCGTGCCGCAATCCATCTCGTTGATGATCACGTCCTGCGAAGCGTCGACCAGCTTTCTCGTTAGGTAACCCGAATCCGCAGTCTTGAGCGCGGTGTCGGCCAGGCCCTTGCGCGCACCGTGGGTGGAGATGAAGTACTCGAGCACGCTCAAGCCTTCGCGGAAGTTTGAGGTAATCGGCCGCTCGATGATTTCACCCGAGGGCTTGGCCATCAAACCGCGCATCCCGGCGAGTTGTTTGACCTGCTGGCGATTACCGCGCGCGCCGGAGTCGACCATGAGATAGACCGGGTTCAACTCCTTGCGCCCGTCGTTATGCTCAAGGGTACGGAACATGACGTTGGAGATTTCGTCACCCGCGTGCGTCCAGATGTCGATGATCTTGTTGTAACGCTCGCCGTCGGTGATGATGCCTTTGCGATACTGCTGCTCAACCTGCCGGATTTGTTTGTAGGCGTTGGCCAGTTGGAGCTCTTTCTCCTTCGGAATAATCATGTCAGAGATGCCGATCGAAACCCCGGCTTTGGTCGCCTCGCGGAAACCGAGTTCCTTCAACTTGTCAAGGGTTTCAACCGTCCCGTCCTGACCCGAGACCTGATAACAGCGCCAGATGATATCGCTCAGCTGTTTCTTGCCCGCCGGCTTATTAAAGAAGCCGAGACCCTCCGGCCAAATCTCGTTGAAGATGACTCGGCCAGCGGTTGTCTCGATAACGCGCGAATTCTTGTCCCCGTAAATGGTGTCCTCGCCGAAATCGGGATTCTTGAACCGGATCCGGTCGTGCGTCTTGATCGCGCCATCAGCCATCGCGAACTCGACTTCGGTGGCGTTGTCAAAAAGCGGAAGGCGCGTTTCGGCCGCGGCGCCGGCAGCGCGACGTGGGTTCTGCGTCAGGTAATAGCAGCCTAACGTGATATCCTGCGATGGAGTCGTGATTGGCTTTCCGCTCGACGGCGAGAAAATGTTGTTCGGCGCCAGCATGAGCATGCGCGCTTCCATTTGTGCTTCGACTGAGAGCGGCACGTGCACCGCCATCTGGTCGCCGTCGAAGTCAGCGTTATAAGCCGTGCAGACGAGCGGGTGAATCCGGATCGCTTCACCTTCGATCAGGAGTGGCTCGAAAGCCTGGATCGACAAGCGGTGCAGAGTTGGTGCGCGGTTCAGCAGAACCGGATGACCTTTTGTGACTTCCTCAAGGATGTCCCAGACCTCCGGCGTCTGGCGCTCGATCATCTTCTTCGCGCTCCGCACGGTGTGGACGTAACCGCGGTCCTTAAGTTGTCGGATAATGAAAGGTTCGAATAAGACCAGCGCCATCTTTTTCGGGAGACCGCACTGGTGGAGCTTCAACTCCGGACCGATGACAATAACGGAACGGCCGGAGTAATCGACGCGTTTGCCTAACAAGTTCTGACGGAACCGTCCGCCCTTGCCTTTAAGCATGTCACTGAGTGACTTGAGCGGGCGATTGCCAGCGCCGGTCACGGCGCGGCCGTGACGTCCGTTGTCGAAAAGAGCGTCGACCGCTTCCTGCAACATCCGCTTCTCATTGCGAATGATAACGTCGGGTGTCTTGAGCTGGAGGAGGTTCTTAAGCCGGTTGTTGCGATTAATGACGCGGCGGTAGAGATCGTTCAGGTCCGAAGTCGCGAAACGCCCGCCTTCCAGCGGAACGAGCGGACGCAGATCCGGCGGGATCACCGGGAGCACATCGAGGATCATCCATTCCGGACGGGAGTGTGAATTCTGAAAGCCTTGCACAAGCTTCAGACGTTTCGCCAATTTCTTGCGAATCTGTTTGCTCTTGGTGTTGCCCATCGCTTCCTCGAGCTCGCCGTTGAGTTTGCCGAGGTCGATTTCGCTCATGAGTTCCTTGATTGCTTCCGCACCCATCCCGGCGCGGAAATCGTCTCCGTACTGCTCCTGCGCCTCGCGAAATTCTATCTCGGTGAGGAGCTGCGTCTTGGTCAGCGGCGTTTTGCCGGGATCGATGACAATGTAGTCCTCGTAATAGATGACGCGCTCGAGTTGGCGCGCGCTCATGTCGAGCATGAGCCCGAGTCGCGAGGGCATGCATTTGTAAAACCAGATATGCGAAACCGGCACGGCCAGCTCAATGTGACCCATCCGCTCGCGCCGCACCCGAGCGAGAGTAACTTCGACGCCGCAGCGATCGCAGATCACACCCTTATGTTTGATGCGCTTGTACTTTCCGCAGGAGCATTCCCAGTCGCGGGTAGGACCGAAAATGCGTTCGCAGAATAAACCGCCCTTTTCAGGCTTAAAGGTGCGATAATTAATTGTCTCGGGGTTTTTGACTTCGCCCTTGCTCCAGGAGCGCATCGTGTCGCTCGAAGCGACGCCGATTGCGACCTGATCGAAGCCGACAGGGCGCTCTTCGCCCACTAACTCACGCCAGGAATGTTCGTTCATAAATGTTGTAAACTTGATTTCTAAAATTTCCCACGCTCGTCATCCCGAGCAAAGTCGAGGGATCCCGTTGCGAGACCTTTAAGGTACCGCCGCGGGATGTCTCGGCTACGCTGGGCATGACGCATTGGTCTCAGGCGACATTCTCGAGGAAGCTCGGCGCCTGGCCGCCGACTTTGACATCCAGGCCTAACGATTGCATTTCCTTGATTAAAACATTGAAAGATTCCGGTGTCCCCGCCTCGAGCGAGTTATCGCCTTTCACGATCGACTCGTAGATGCGGGTGCGCCCCTGGACGTCGTCTGACTTCACCGTCAATAACTCTTGCAAGGTGTAAGCCGCGCCGTAAGCCTCGAGCGCCCAGACCTCCATCTCGCCGAAACGCTGCCCACCGTACTGCGCCTTGCCACCGAGCGGTTGCTGAGTGACTAACGAGTAAGGCCCGACCGCGCGGGCGTGAATCTTATCCGCGACCAGGTGACCGAGCTTCATCATGTAGATGTAACCGACCACGACTTCCTGATCGAAGGCGTCGCCAGTGCGCCCATCGAAGAGACGAGCCTTGCCATTCTCCTGCACCCAGGTGAAGCCGTCGATTTTCCTCGCGTCTTCGAGGTAGTTGCGGATCTTCGTCTCCTCAATCCCATCGAACACCGGGGTCGCGACTTTGAAGCCGAGCGCCTTGGCCGCAACGCCAAGGTGCGTCTCGAGCACCTGGCCGACGTTCATGCGGCTGGGCACGCCTAACGGGTTAAGGACAATCTCAACTGGCGTGCCATCGGGCAGAAACGGCATGTCTTCCTCCGGGACGATTCGGGCGACCACGCCTTTGTTACCGTGACGGCCCGCCATCTTGTCGCCGACACTTAGCTTGCGCTTGCTCGCGATAAAGACTTTGACCTGCTTGATGATGCCCGGGTCGATGTCATCGCCGCTCTCGACCCGATCCATCGAACGTTCCCGCTCCAGCTCGAGCTCGGCGAACTTGTGTTCGTACTGCGCTACGATCTCACGGATCTTGTTCCGGATCGGTGAGGGATCGATCTCAATGTGATCGTGCGCAATCGCCAGCTTGCGAAGGAGAGTCTTGGTAATCTTGCGATTGGCTGGGATGATGATCTCGCCGGTCTGGGCATTGACCACATCGAGCGGGATCTTTTCGCCTAACAAGACGTTGGAGAGCGAGTCGGTGAGTTGCTCGGTCAACTCATCTTTCTTCTTGCGATTTTCTTCCGCGATTGCTTTGAGCTGCCGCTTGGTTTCGGCAGGCGTGAGTTTCTCGCGCTGAGTTTCATGGCGCGAGGATACTTTCACGTCCATCACGATGCCATAGGTGCCCGATGGAACCGTGAGTGAGGTGTCTTTTACGTCGGCTGCTTTTTCACCGAAGATCGCGCGGAGGAGGCGTTCCTCCGGGGCAAGCTCAGTCTCACTCTTGGGAGTGATCTTACCGACAAGGATATCGCCCGGCTTAACTTCCGCGCCGATCCGAATAACTCCGTCCGGGCCAAGGTTACGAAGCGCTTCCTCGCTCACATTGGGAATGTCACGAGTTATTTCCTCCGGGCCGAGCTTGGTGTCACGCGCGCCGATCTCGAACTCGTCGATATGAATGGAAGTGTAAATGTCTTCCTTCACCACCTTCTCCGAAATCATGATGGCGTCTTCGAAGTTATAACCGTTCCAAGGCATGAACGCGACGAGCACATTGCGACCAAGAGCCAGTTCGCCATGATCGGTGTTCGGACCGTCGGCGATGACCTGGCCCTTCTTTACATGCTGGCCTTTCTTCACGATCGGTTTCTGGTTCACGCACGTCCCGGCGTTCGAACGCATGAACTTGCGCAGTTCGTAAACGTGGATCCCGGCTTCGTGATCGCTTTTCAATTTCTTGCGACTCTCCGGCATCTCGCCATCTTTCGTCACGACGATCTGGTCGGCAGTCACGGAAGCGACGCGGCCGGAATCAACTGCAACCGCAACTGCGCGCGAGTCACGCGCCACTTTCGACTCAAGGCCCGTGCCGACGAGCGGCGCTTCGGAAACAATCAGCGGCACGCCCTGGCGCTGCATGTTTGAACCCATTAGCGCGCGGTTCGCGTCGTCGTGTTCGAGGAACGGGATGAGACCCGCCGCGACAGATACGAGCTGCTTCGGCGAGACATCCATGTAGTGGACTTTGGAGGGCTCGACTTCGAGAAAGTCGCCGCGATAGCGGACCGAAACTTTTTCGCCAGTGAAGCGCCCTTTGTCATCCATCGGGGCGTTAGCCTGCGCGACGATGAAGTTTTCTTCGCGGTCGCCGGTAAGATAATCGACCCGATCGGCGACGCGGCCGTTCTCGACTTTGCGGTAAGGCGTTTCGATAAACCCGAATTCGTTGATCCGGGCAAAGGTCGACATCGAGCTGATGAGGCCGATGTTAGGACCTTCCGGAGTCTCGATGGGGCAAATGCGACCGTAATGCGACGGATGGACGTCGCGCACTTCGAAACCGGCACGATCGCGGGAAAGACCTCCGGGCCCGAGAGCGGAGAGACGGCGCTTGTGCGTCAACTCGGCGAGCGGATTCGTCTGGTCCATGAACTGCGAAAGCTGCGAGCGACCGAAGAAGTCCCGCACGACTGCACTGAGCGCTTTCGGGTTGATCAGCTTTTGTGGCGTCATGCCATCGATGTTCACGTCGAAGAGCGTCATCCGCTCTTTCACCAAACGCTCGGTGCGGGCGAGGCCGACGCGGCATTGGTTAGCAAGCAACTCGCCCACTGTGCGAACGCGGCGGCTGCCGAGGTGATCGATGTCGTCGAGTGTCCCTTCGCCGCGACGGAGGTTGATGAGATACTTGATCGCGGCAATGAAATCGCGGTCGGTCAGGATGCGCTCATTTAGATCGACATCTATGCCAAGCTTCTGGTTGATCTTGTAACGACCCACGCGCCCGAGGTCGTATTTTTTTGGATCGAAGAAGAGCCGCTTGAGCAGTGCGCGGGCGTTCGCGACTGTCGGCGGATCGCCGGGCCGCAACTTGCGATAAATATCCTTGAGCGCTTCTTCCTGGTCGTGTGCGGGATCCTTCTTTAGCGCTTTCACGACCGTGTCATCGTGCGAAATGTCGATCACCTTCACCTCCTTGGTCCCGAGCGCCATGATCTGGCGCACGGCGGCGAGGGTGAGCGGCTCGAACGCGCGCGCAACGGTCACTTCGCCATCGAGCACATCGGCGGTCAGCACCTTGGTCGCGAGGTTCTCTTCGTCGAGCTTCTCGCTCAGCTTCAAGTTCTCGATCGTGTAAAAAAGCTTGATCACTTCCTCATCCGAGCCGTAACCGAGCGCGCGAAGGAAAGTCGTGGCGAGGAATTTCCGACGCCGTTTGCGCCGATCGAGGTAGATGTAGAGCAGATCGCTGGTGTCGAATTGCACCTCGATCCAAGAGCCGCGGTCGGGAATGATGCGGAAGCTGTAAAGCACCTTCCCGTTGAGGTGGATGCTCGACTCAAAGGCAATGCCCGGCGAACGATGGAGCTGGCTAACGACGACGCGCTCGGCGCCGTTGATCACAAACGTGCCCGACGGAGTCATGAGCGGGATCTCGCCCATGTAAACCTTTTCCTCTTTCGTGCCCTTCTCTTCCTTGAGTTGGAAAGTGACATGAAGCGGCGCCGAAAAGGTCTGCCCTTCGCGCTGGGCTTCGAGCGCGGTCAGTTTCGGCTCGCCGATCTCGTAATGACTGAAATCGAGAACCGCCTTTTCGTCATAGCTCTCGATTGGGAAAACTTCCTTGAAGACCGTCTGCAAGCCGGTGTTTTTGCGTTTGCTCGGCGGAACATCTTTCTGGAGAAAGTCGACGTAAGAATTGAGCTGAACCTCGATCAGGTTCGGGGGTTCGATTGCTTCCTTGATGGTCCCGAAGTGGATACGTTCTGTTGCATTACGCTCTGACATAAATGGTGACACCAATCTCCATGCTCAAACCTGCAGCGATCCTGGATGAACGTGATCGCGAGGAATCTGAAGGGTTACGGCCTTTTCCGGAAATAGCGGGCAAAAAAAGTGGCAGCAAAACGGCGGTCTGTCAAACTGACCTCCACCGTTTTGTTGCCAATCTTGGATGCTGCCTGCGAGAGCGAGGTAAAAATACTGCGCGCTGAGCTTGGTCCTCGGAAAAGTGAGCCTCAATATTCACGACACCCCGGCAGCCGCAAGGGGTTTCTCTACGGAGTTGTGAATGGTGAATCGAGAATCGTGAATCGGAGGAGAGCAGCAATCAACCGCTCTCTCCTCCGATGTAACGATTCATGATTTAGCGATTCGCCGGGACGCTATTTGATCTCGACCTTGGCGCCGGCCGCTTCGACCTTCTTCTTGATCTCTTCGGCTTCTTCCTTGGTCACGCCTTCTTTGAGAGGCTTGGGAGCGCTTTCGACGAGCGCTTTCGCTTCGGCGAGGCCGAGGCCCGGGACGGCCGCGCGCACTTCCTTGATCACGCCGATCTTGTTCGCACCCATTTCCTTCAGGATAACGTCGAAGGTGGTTTTCTCTTCGGCTGCGGGAGCCGCTGCCGCGCCACCGCCGGCCGCGGGCGCTGCCGCCACCGCGACGGGAGCCGCTGCGCTCACGCCCCATTTTTCTTCGAGTTGCTTGACCAATCCAGCAATCTCCAGAACGGTCAGCCCGCTGAGTTGCTCCACCAATGTGTCCATGTCTGCCATTTTATTTTCCTCCAATTGCCGCTCCCGGAAGCCTCCGAAAAATTAAGCCCGATAGCCATCGAGCCGGACAGTTTCGTTGTTGTTGTAGGGCAACCGCTGCGGGTTGCCGTGGCAGGCGATGGGCCCGCCCTACAAATTTGTGTCGTTAGGCTGCGGCCTCCGCGGGTTTGCCTTCTTTTTCAGCCTTTGCGTTCAAAAGCCGCGCCAAGGCTGATGCCGGTTCATTCAAAAGCCGAACCAGCTTTGTCGCCGGCGACATCAACAGGCCAAGCAATTGCGCCAGCAAAACTTCACGAGGCGGCAGCTCGGCAAGCGATTCCACCTCCGCGGTCGAGAGAATGTTGCGATCCACGACGCCGATTTTGAGCGTCGCGAGCTTGAACTCGGCAGCAAAGCTCTTCAGCACCTTCGCGACCGGCGCGACATCTTGGTCTCCATAAACCACCGCAGTCTGGCCGGTGAGCTGTTCCGCGATGTCGGGCAATTCGCTCGCCGCAATCGCGCGCCGCAGGAAACTGTTCTTGACCACGTGGACCTCGGCCCCGATCGGCGCGAGCCGGTTCCGCAGCTCGCCGAAATTATCGACATTCATCCGCTGGTAATCGGCCACGAGCAGAAAGGGCGAGCGATTTAGCTTCTCCGAGAGGTCGGCGACAATGTTGGCTTTTTCAGGTCTCATGTTCGAAATTCCTTAAGTTTTCAGATATGGGGAGGGATCGACGTGCAACCCCGGCGACATCGTCGCGGAAAGCGTCATCCCCTCGAGGAAACGCCCTTTGGCCGAAGGCGGCCGCGCCTTCACGACTGCTTCGATGATCGCGGTTCCATTCTCGACCAGCTGATTTTCAGCAAAGGAAAATTTCCCGACCGGGACCGAGACGTTGCCGTTCTTGTCGAGCTTGAACTCGACCCGACCGGCTTTCACCTCCCCCACTGCCTTCGCCGTGTCATCGGTCACGGTGCCGGTCTTTGGGTTCGGCATCAGCCCGCGCGGACCGAGCACCTTGCCCAGCTTGCGCACTTCCGCCATCGCTGCGGGCGTGGCGATCGCGACATCAAAATCCTGAAATCCTTCCTGGCATTTCTTCACCAGATCCATGAACCCGACATACTCCGCGCCGGCGTTCTTCGCCGCCCGCGCCGCGTCGCCTTCGGCAAACACGAGCACGCGTACCTGTTTGCCGCTGCCGTGCGGGAGCGGGCACGTCCCGCGGACCATCTGGTCCGACTGCTTCGGATCGACACCGAGCCGGAAGGACACCGTTACCG
The DNA here is from genome assembly GCA_025980625.1 of Chthoniobacterales bacterium. Taxonomy (GTDB): domain Bacteria; phylum Verrucomicrobiota; class Verrucomicrobiia; order Chthoniobacterales; family UBA10450; genus JAICXG01. Next base: position 6,138 of record JAICXG010000033.1, on the reverse strand, counting down.
TCTGGTCGAACTTTGTCGGCGGCAGTTTCTTCAGCGTGCTGACTGCTTCGTGGAAGCTGTAAGCCTTGTCGCGGCTCACCTGATCGAGAGCCGCGCGATAACGTTTGCTGCGATTTTTTTGCATGATGATTTCAGTCCAAACGAGCCGTCGCGGCTCTCCTGACAAAGATTCCCCGCCGCAAACTGAGCGGCAGCGGGCGCGTAAACTAACCGAGTTCGCTTCCGTGTCAAAGAAGAACCCGCGAATAAAGCCTAACGACGGTAAGCTCGGACCGCAAATGAACCGGCTCACGCGCAGCCGGGGTGTGTTCTGCGATTTTCCCGCGCGCCTGACATGGTTTTCGTGTAGCGATCTGCATGCGTGCGATGGTTCTGGAGTCGCCCCGACACCCTCTCGTCGGGAAGGATCTCCCGCGGCCTAGGCCGGAACGAGGTCAATTGCTCGTGCGCATCGCGGCGTGCGCTGTCTGCCGAACCGATCTCCATGTGCTCGACGGCGAATTGCTCAATCCGAAGCTGCCGCTCATTCTGGGTCACGAAATTGTCGGGCAGGTCGAAGAGATCGGCGTGGCGGTGACTGGATTCGAAGTTGGGCAGCGAGTCGGAATCCCATGGCTCGGCTGGACCTGCGGCGAATGCCGGTTCTGCCTGACGAATCGCGAGAACCTTTGCCCTTACGCCCGCTTCACCGGTTATACGATCGATGGCGGCTATGCCGAATATACCGCGGCCGATGCGCGCTTCTGCTTTTCCATGCCCAATGACTACGGTGATGTCGCAGCCGCGCCGCTTTTATGCGCCGGATTGATCGGCTATCGCTGCCTGCGCAGGGCGGGCGACGCGCACCGGCTCGGAATTTACGGATTTGGCGCGGCCGCGCACATCATTGCGCAGGTTGCCCGGCACGAGCAGCGCGAGGTTTTCGCTTTCACCAGGCCCGGTGACGCGGCGGCGCAGCACTTCGCGCGTCGTCTCGGCGCGAAGTGGACCGGCGGATCGGATGAAGCGCCGCCGGAAAAGTTGGATGCGGCGATCATTTTCGCTCCAGTCGGTCCCCTCGTTCCGGCGGCGCTGCGCGTGCTTGGACGCGGCGGGATCGTGGTGTGCGGCGGCATCCACATGAGCGATATCCCCTCTTTTCCCTACGAGATTCTGTGGGAGGAACGCACTGTTTGTTCCGTCGCAAATCTGACCCGGCGCGATGGCAAAGAATTCCTCACGCTCGCGCCAAAGGTCCCGGTGCGCACCGAGACGCAAACCTTCCCGCTCGAGCAGGCGAACGAAGCGCTCGAAGCGTTGCGAAGCGGCAATCTCACCGGAGCGGCGGTTCTCCTGCCCTAACGAGAGAAGCTTCAAGAACGTCCTGGTTTTGGGTTGAATGTTGCTCTTGAATGCAAGGCAGGGCTGACCGATTATTGCTGATTCCAGGCTTCGATAGCTCTGACTGATTGTAACCGGGGACTTTTAAACCAATGTGGCGCTTATTTCCGGGATGCCTTGCCCTGCTCGCCGGAACGCTCTTCTGGACAGGACTTCGCGGAGTCGGCGTCGCCCGGCCGCTTCAAATGAAAGGCGATTGCTGCGTCATCCAGACAATCAATTACGGTGGAAATCTCATCTGCCATCAGCGCCTCTCAGGACAACTGATCGGGTGCGGAAACAACGCTCTGGGGCAGGCGCGGATCGAGGCCATGAGAGTGAACTGCTGCACGCCAAAGAAATAGCGCTTGTTCGGGCATTCACGGTGAAGGAGTTCACCGTTAGCATCCCGAAATGTCGCAAAGACAATCGTCATCGCAGGGTGGTTATTGCACGAACTACTTCCTGAGTAACTTTGCAATCACGATCACTAAGAGGGCGATCAAGAGAAGGCCGACAATTGACCAAATCCACATTCCACCCATCATCATTGTTCATCACCTACTTCCTGTTTGCGCCAGAGGACATAAATCACCGGATAGACCAACAGCTCGAGTATGGCGGAAGTCACAACCCCGCCGATCATTGGCGCGGCGACCCGCTTCATGACATCGGCGCCGGCTTGAGTAACTGGTGACCACATGATTGGCAGCAAACCGAAAAGAATCACGCAAACCGTCATGATCTTGGGCCGAACGCGATCGACCGCGCCTTCAATAACGGCGTCGTGCAAATCGCGCAGGTTGCGCATCCGATTTTCGCTTCGGAACTTTTCCCAAGCGTGATCGAGATAGAGCAGCATCACGACGCCGGTCTCTGCGTCCAACCCGGCGAGCGCGATTAGTCCGACCCAGACCGCAACGCTCATGTTGTAGCCGAGGAGATAGAGCAGCCAGAATGCGCCGACTAACGAGAACGGAACAGCCAGTAGGACGAGTGCTGTCCTGGCGACCGATCTCGTGTTGAGATAGATCAGCACAAATATAATCAGGAGCGTGAAAGGAATGACGACTTTGAGCCGTTCCTTGGCCGCCTGTAGATACTGAAACTGACCGGCCCATTCCATGTAGTATCCTGGCGGAAAATGAATCCGCCGGGCGAGTTGTTGCGACGCCCTTTGCACATACCCCCCAATATCACTCGTCGTAACATCGACGAAGACGTAGCTGACCAACTTTCCGTTCTCGCTCCGAATAGATGGTGGGCCGGTCTTATACTGAATCCTGGCGAGTAACTCGATCGGCACTTGTGCGCCGGTCGGGGTTGCCACAAGCACACGCTTCAGCGCGTCAATGTTTTGCCGGAAATCGCGTGCGTAGCGCGCATTCACTGGATAGCGCTCGCGACCTTCGACCGTCGTGGTGATGTTCTTCCCGCCAATGGCTGATTCGACGATCTCGTTTACGTCGCCGACTCTCAGTCCATAACGCGCCGCCTCTTCGCGATTGACCGTGAAATCCAGGAAGTATCCACCGACTGCTCTTTCGGCGAAAGCGCTGCGTGTGTTCGGGAGCGCACTCAATTCCCGCTCGATCTGCACCCCCAGCTTTTGGATTTCGCCCAAGTCAGAGCCGAAAACTTTTACGCCGAGCACGCTGCGAAAGCCGGTCGTGAGCATTTCGGTGCGGGTTTGAATCGGCATCCACAGGATGTTTGCCATGCCCGGCGTTCTGACGTTGGCGTCGATCTCCGCCAGCAGCTTGTCCCAGGTCATTCCCGGCCGCCATTGGTCAGGCGGTTTGAGGGTGACGATGGTCTCGAACATCGAGAGCGGCGCGGGGTCGGTCGGCGTCTCGGCCTGTCCGGCTTTACCGAAAACGGTCAGGACCTCGGGAAATTTCTTCAGTTGTCGATCCTGGATTTGCAGAATCTTCGTCGCCTCAGTGATCGACATGCCGGGAACTGCGGTCGGCATATAAAGCAGCGTGCCTTCATTCAACGGCGGCATGAATTCGCTGCCGAGGTTTTTGTACGGAAAAATGGTAGCGGCAAGAATGATTACCGCGCAAATGAGGGTCAACCAACGGTGACCCAAAACGAAATCCACACCCGGACGATAGGCGCGAATCAAGAGCCGGTTAAGAGGGTTGCTGGTCTCGGGTTTGATCTTGCCGCGAATGAGGAGCAGCATCAGGACCGGCACGAGCGTGATGCCGAGGAACGAGGCGAAGAACATCGAAAAGGTCTTGGTGAAGGCGAGCGGTCTGAATAGCCGGCCCTCCTGTGCAGTCAACGTGAAGACGGGCATGAAACTGACGGCGATGACGAGGAGGGAAAAGAAAAGCGGACGCCCCACGCTCTTCGCCGCCGCGATGATGACCGCGGCGCGCTCACCGCGATTCGGTTCACGCTTGTTACTCTCGCGAAACTGTTCGAGCGACTTGTGCGCGTTCTCGATCATGATGATCGCGGAATCGACCATTGCGCCAATCGCGATGGCGATCCCGCCTAACGACATGATGTTGCTCGTCACGCCCAGCCACCACATCGGAACGAAGGAGAGAAGGATCGCAATCGGCAGGGTGATGATTGCGACCAAAGCGGAGCGAACGTGCCAGAGAAAAATGATGCAGACGAGCACGACGACGATGCTTTCTTCGATCAACTTTTCACGAAGGGTCGCGATCGCGCGCTTGATCAGGCCGCTCCGGTCATAAGTCGGCACAATACGAACCCCTTCCGGCAGCGATGATTTGATTGCTTCGATCTTCCTTTTAACCCCGTCGACGACATTGAGCGCGTTTTCGCCGTAACGCATGACCACGATCCCGCCGACTGTTTCGCCGATCCCGTTTAACTCGGCGACGCCGCGCCGAATATCGCCGCCGAGATGCACCACGCCGACATTCTTCACGTAAATCGGGGTTCCGTTCTCGACTTTTAGAACAATGTTTTCAATGTCAGAGATATCCTTGATGTAACCGCGCCCCCGCACGAAATACTCAGTCGTTGCTACTTCGAAAGTCTTACCACCGACATCACCGTTGCTTTGCTTGATCGCGCTAACCACATCGCTCAGCGGAATGCCGTAAGCGACGAGCTTATTGGGATCGAGCGCGACCTGGTATTGCTTGACGAAACCGCCAACCGACGCGACTTCCGCAACGCCTTTTACCGAGGCGAGCGCATAGCGAAGGTTCCAATCCTGAATCGAACGTAGCTCTGCCAGGTTGTGTTTTCCGCTCTCGTCAACGAGCGCGTACTCATAAACCCAGCCCACACCGGTCGCGTCGGGTCCAATCACCGGGCTCACGCCTTCCGGCAGCGAGCCGCGCACTGAGTTTAAGTATTCAATCACTCGGGAGCGCGCCCAATAGATATCGGTCCCGTCCTCAAAGAGGATGTAAACGAACGACTTCCCGAACATTGATTCGCCGCGAACAAACTTCACTTTCGGCGCGGCGATAAAGGCCGATGAGATCGGATAAGTGATCTGGTCCTCGACCAGGTCGGGCGAGCGTCCTTCCCAATCAGTGGAAACGATCACCTGCACATCGCTCAGGTCGGGAATGGCATCGAGCGGTGTGTGGAGCAGCCCGTAAATCCCAGCCGCGATCGCGAAGCTCGCGAAAGCAAAAACAAGGAACTTGTTTCGCGCGCTTGCTCCGATGATGCGCTCGATCACTGTCTCGCGCGCGGCAGGGGAAGGGACGCTCGGCGGTGCGGGAAGAGCCTCCTTTATCATTGCTTCGGGGCTGGACTTGATTCGTTAGGCTCGAATGCGGGTTCGAAATCTTTCAGCGCTCCCTGCACCTTGGATTCGGCGTCGATTAGGAAGTTAGCGCTCGCCACAACTTCTTCGCCTTCACGCAGACCGCTCAGCAGTTCATAGGAGTCGCCATACTGCGCTCCGATCTGGATAACTCTTGGCTCTAACTTGCCCTCTCCTTTGTTGACGAACGCGATACTTCGCGTTCCAGTTGGCATGACTGCGCTCACTGGAAGCGTGAGCTCTGTGCCCATCTCCATTTCCCACTGCGCGTTGATGAACATGCCTGGCTGGAGATCGAACTTCGGATTCGCGATCTCGATTCGAACCTTGCCCGTCCGTTTGGTTTGATCGAGAAACGGATCGATCAGGTCGATCGCGCCTTGGAATTTTCTCCCTGGATAAGAGCTAGCGGTGATGTCGATCTTCTGACCCACCTTCAACCTCGGCAGTTCGTTCTCGTAAAACTCCGCCCAGACCCAGACGACACTTAAATCGGCAACTTCAACCAGCATGTCGCCGACTTTCACATTCTGACCCTGACCGGCCGGCACTGATTGGATCACGCCGCGCACCGGCGATAAGAGAGTTAGATTGTTCTGCGGTTGCCTTGTTCGCTCTAACTCGTCGATCTGTGCATTAGTCACGTTCCACAAGCGCAGTCGCTGTTTTGCTGACTCAACCAGTCGCGCGGGTGTCTCCCGAGCGTTTTTCGTCTTTGCCTCGTCGCGCATTCGCAGGAGGTTGACGAACTCGCGCTCGCTCGTGAGCAAGTCAGGGCTGTAGATAGATAAGAGCGGCGCATCCTTCTCGACGATCTCGCCGGGCGCGGTGACATAGAGTTTCTGGATATAGCCATCGACTCGTGCGACGAACTGCCAGTTGAGCGCCTTGTCGGGAACCACCATCCCGACTGAGCGAATGGTGCGCTGGAGCGGCTTGCGCTCCACCCGCGCATAAGTCACGCCGATTTGCTGCTGCCGTTCCACCGGGACGACGAACTCACTTGT
>JAICXG010000378.1 GCA_025980625.1 Chthoniobacterales bacterium | reverse complement strand
TCAGCCAATGCTTACTTTGCCTTTTCCTCATTTCCTCCTGCAAGCGCAACAGCCGCCCCTGCCGAGACTCTCTTCCGCGGACGAGAATAGACCTGCTCGCGGCGCATTTTGCCCGGCTGAGATCAATCGCTGGATCGCGCGTTGGGAAAATGAAGGCGGCGCGGTCGCGCCTGGAGGGAACGCGAATTATCTAACCTCATGAATGCGCTCTGCGATATCGAAACGGCGCAAGATGTGGAGAGACTCGTCAATGCCTTCTACGCCAAAGTGAACCGCGATGAGTTGCTCGCCCCGATTTTCAACGAGACCGCGCAGGTGGATTGGCCGAAGCATCTCCCGACGATGTACCGCTTCTGGCAATCTCTGCTATTCGGGAACGGTAACTATCAGGGCGCGCCATTTCCAAAGCACGCCGTTCTTCCAGTGCAGCAGGCGCATTTCGAACGGTGGCTGACCTTGTTCGCGGAAACGGTCGATGAAAACTTCACTGGACCAAGGAGTGAGGAAGCGAAAAGCCGCGCGGTGTGCATTGCCGATACGTTCGCGCGTCGCATGGGTGTTCTGACCGATCCCGCCGCGCTCGCGCGAATTCTCTACGACGAATGCTAATCGCGCGCGGTGAAATGGAGAGACGGAAGTCGTTAGGCCGCGAAACTCAGGTCGAGAATTTTGCCCGGTCGTCTCAGCGTCTCTCGGGTCGTTGAATTCCGATTTGCAGGAGTTTGGCCAGGGTGGAGGCTTGTCCAAGCAGATCACGTAGGGTGTAACTATCGAGCACGGCGAAGAACGCGGCCGCCGCTTCATCCAGCACGCCTTTGAGACGACAGGCGGGAAAGATTTGGCAACGGCGACCCAGCCGGTCCTTGCAGTCGATCACGGTCTCAGATTCTTCGCCCAGCCGGACGATGTCGCCCACCCGGATTTTTTCCGGCGGTAGCGCCAGGGTGAAGCCGCCGCCGATCCCGCGCCACGTCGCGAGATAACCGTGCCGCCCGAGATCATGCACGACCTTGACGAGGTGATGGCGTGAGATGCCAAACGCCTGCGCCACTTCATCCACTGTGATCCGTGCCGGCCTGCGCAACGCGGCCTGCATCAGCACGCGCAGGGCGTAATCGGAATAGGTGCTTACTCGCATGGCAGTGATGTTTGGTAACGTCTCATTCGTCTCGGTTCGATTTTCGGAAGCGCGGCGGGAGGTTTTCGAGTTCCCGCCGGATGTTTTCGTTCAAAGCGATCTGCGCCGGCGGATCGAGCAGAAGCGCGGCCCAATGATAGACCCGCGATTCTTCGAGAGCGTTGTGCGCGTCGAGCCGGCGGCCGACGGCGTCGATCTTTTCGCGCACTTCGCGCAGACCTCCCGGCTGATCGCGGCTGCACAATGCGCGCAATTGTTTCACCACCGCCGCCAATTCAATCATAAAAAAATCGTGATCGTCGCGCAGTTGCCCGATGAGTTTGTGAATCTCTTTTGATTCGGGCATGTCCGCAGCCGGCGTTGATCTTCGACGGGCGTCGGCTGCGCGCAAGAGCGCAGGAAAG
>JAICXG010000315.1 GCA_025980625.1 Chthoniobacterales bacterium | reverse complement strand
TACGGCGACCAGATTTACCCCGCGATCGTCGGCGATATCGGGCCAGCCGATCGGGTAGGTGAAGCGTCGCTCCGGATCGCGAAGGAGATCAACGTCCGCTCGACGGCTTCTAATCGTTCCGTGAGCGAACTGAAGGTGAGCTACCTGATCTTTCCCAAGACGGCTGAGACACCGTTCGGCCCGCCGGATTTGGAAAAAATCTACGCCCGCTGCGAGACGCTCGTGCAGCAGATGGGCGGGGCGAGCGTGCCGTTGCATCGCTGGGAGAATTTGATTCCGACGCCGACGCCTGCATCCACCCCTACACCGACACCAACTCCAACAGCATCGCCTACACCTGCTCCAAGCGCTTCACCTAACGAATCGCCCATCGGCTCACCGACGCCAATCGTCACGCCAACATTTGCCTTTCCGATGCCGAGCGGTTCGCCGTTGCCCGCAGGCAGCTCGACGCCAACGCCAATCCGAACGCCCTCGCCCTCCGCAACACCAGCGTTATCAACCTGATTCGCGAATCGAGATCAGCCGCTTAATCGCCTCCTGGAGGCGATAACGTCCTCACCCCCATCTGCTGCAGCTTTTTCTGCGCGCCTTTCTGGCGCTCGGCAGAGTTGGTGAAGGAGTTGGCCGTCAGATCATTGGCATTGCGGGTGGTCTGAACAACGGTGGCGAGAGAGACTCCGTTGGATTGCGCCACTTGCGTCCAACTTTGGCCTTTGGCGCGGAGGAGCGCGATCTCGTGCGCCTTGCTCGTGTTGCCGCGGGCGATTGCGTTGATCGCACAGAGCTCGCCAAAACGGAGGCGCAGCATGTCCTGTTGAGCGAGCAAATCGTGCTCAGTCACCCCGGTCACACGCGAAACAGCGGAGACAACGAATGGCCGTTCGTCCCGCGAGCCCGCGGCCGCGTTGAGCAGGTTAATGTTCCCGACAAGGGCTTTCTCGTCGGTGCCACTCACCTTCTTCGGCACGCGCACGTAACCGCCACCGAGCAGACTGCCGGTCGGAGGCGGAACCCAGACCGTATCCCAGGCTGCGGAATCGTCGTTAGACGCGGTATTGACCGCACTCACTCCGGAGGCGCCGGCACCGGCAGAAGCCTGCGGTGCGCTCGCTTTCTGAGGCGCGGCACAACTGACTACCAAGCAGGAAATCGAAACAAGAGCAGCGAATGATTTGAGCATAGAAGCAGCGTTGTTTAGCGGCTCTCCAAGGAAAGATCAAGCTTGAAATGCGCGCCCTTGCGACCGGGAGGGATCGATGGGGTCAAGCACACTGCGCGAACTGCTGGGACAGGAAACTTCTCGTTAGGCGTTAGGCGACGGCGCGGTCGCACGCGCATGAATCACCCGGCGCTCGAACCTCACCGGATTTTCGACAAAAAAACGCCGGGCGCGATCTTTTCCGCGCGATCACTCGTTCCGCCGCGATTTCGTTAGGCAAAAGCGCCGGGGAGCGCTACCCCGCATGGATTCGAACCATGAATAACGCCTCCAAAGGGCGCTGTGTTACCGTTACACCACGGGGTATTCTTCCCGCCGAGCCATCCCGGCGCGGCGCTCCGCATCTTAAGAATGTCGCTCGTAAATCGCAAACATTGCCTCGCGCTCGCCGCTTGCGCTTTGAAAATCGACGGCACCCCGCTTTCTCGATGATCGAGCGGAGCGCGACTAGCGAAGCAGCCTGTCCATTGCCGCATCGGGTTGGGCGCCGAGCGCGAGGGCCCGCTCGTAATGACGACGGGCCAGTTCTTTCGCGGGGGGTTGCGAAGTCGAATAAACCACCGCGAGATTGAAGTGCGCGTCGGCGTAATCGGGATTGTCCGCAATCGCCTCGAGCATTTCTTTCTCGGCTGCTTCCTGCCAGCCTTTCTGGCTCGCGGTGATACCAAGATAGTTGTGCGCCGTCGCGCTCTTTGGGTTGATGGCAAGAGATTTCGTCAGCTCGGAGAGCGCGTCGTCAAATTTCGCCTGTTGATAATAGACGATTCCGAGCGTGGTGTGGGCAAACTCATCCCGCGGCGCGATTGCGATCGCTTTCTTGAGCGTGAGCTCCGCCGCTTTCAATTTGCCGTTGCGGAAAAGGACAACGCCGAGATTTGAAAGTGAGTAGAGGTTGTTTGGGTTCTGCGCCAGCATCTTCTGGTAAAGCTTTTCCGCTTCCCGGAATTTGCGCTGGTCGAATTTGGTTTTCGCTTCGCGGGCCAGCGGAAGGAGACCAGCCGGCACGCCGGGTTTGAAAGTCGCGCCGCCAATGTCCGCGCCAATCCTGTTGCTTTCGCCCTCGGCCACCGACTCGAGCGAAGATTTGTCGTTAGGCGAACCGGCTTTCGGGTTCGGCGGCCCGGTGCTGATCGTGATCGGGTTGGCCGGTTTCGCCATCGTTAGGCTGGCCTTCACCGTGCCGGGCGCGGAATCGGAAATCGAGACCATCGGCGCCTTCAGGAGTGCAAGTTCTTCCGGGCTCAATTTCGTGATCGGCTCGGCCAGAAGATGGATCTGCTGGTCGAGGACATCCGACTTGATCTTCAGTTTGTCGAACTCGGCCAGCATTAACTTCTTCGCCTGTTCGCGCCGCGCTTCTTCCTGCCGCTCGCGCACGACGATCGCGCGCAACATCTCGTTTTCCTTCAGCAGTTGCGCGCTCTCCTCCGGCGTCGTGCCGGTCAATTTCGCCGCCGCGAGTTGGCCGCTTGCTTCATCCAGTTGCGCGCGCAGGTCGGCGATCAGCTTCTCCGAATCATGATTTGTCTGTTGACTCTGCACGAGCTGGTCGCGCAGCTTTTCCAACTCCTGTTTTACGGCCAGAAGTTCCTGCTCCTTCTTCGGCCGGTCGGCGCTGATTTCACGCACTGTGTTTTCGGCGGCGGCGAGCTTCTTTTGCAGGTCGGTGTTTTCCGCGACGAGCACCTGGACACGAGTGTTCGCCTCGTTCGCGACTTTTAGTTCGCGCAAAGCATCATCACGTTCGCGCTGGATCGTATCGCGTTGCTCAGTCACACTCGCGACCTGCTTCTGCGCATCGAGCAACTTGTTCTTCGCCTCGGCG